>CADBNJ010000143.1 GCA_902795955.1 Oscillospiraceae bacterium | reverse complement strand
GCCTTACTGCAACCTCGCTGAGAAGATGGGCAAGATGTATTATCAGACAGAGAAGTCTCCCGTCAAGAAGATGGAGATCTGCTATGCGGGCGGTATCGCTGGCCAGAACATGGAGATCGTAACCATGAGCCTTCTCGTAGGTATCCTGAAGGGTATGGGCGTAGACAGCGTATCTTATGTTAACGTCAAGGAATGCGTTGAGGAATTCGGCATCAAGGTAAGTGAGAAGTACGAGCAGGATGCCAAGAAATACAGCAACCTCGTTACCGTTACCTTCCACAATGACGAGGGCAAGGATCTCGTTCTCGCAGGCACCGTTTTCGAGCCTGACACGGAAGTGCTCGTATCCTTCTACGGATATGAGATGAACTGCATCCTGTCCAATACCGTACTTGCCATCAAGAATGACGACGTTCCCGGTGTGATCGGCCGCATTGCCACAACACTCGGACGCCGCAACATCAACATCTCCAGCCTCCACTGGGGACGTAAGGACACAGGTAAGGAGACTGCTTACGCACAGGCTTTCGTTGCGGTTGAGCAGCCTGTTACGGATAAGATCATCAAGGAGATCGAGGCCTGCGAGGGCGTTCGTAAGGTATCTCTGATCGACTTCACGTAATATCCGCGCGATACCATGAATTGCCACTACCGCGTAAGCAAAGGCTGGATGAGTGCCCCGTGCGGCATCTCATTCTTCAAAGGCAAATATCATATTTTCTATCAGCATAACCCTGACGCACCGCGTTGGGGTTATATGCATTGGGGGCACTGTGTAACGGCCGACTTTATAACTTACGAGGAGCTGCCTGTGGCACTGACGCCGTATGACGGCGGTTCATATCTCGGAGGGTCATCGATAGTTGCCGGCGGCAGGTTATATCTGTTCTATACATCAGGCAATGAGGTGCTGTCTGCCGTGTCTGAGGACGGGATACATTTTGCCGATACCGAATTCGGGGCATTGACCGGCGGCTGTGAGTACTTCATGGATCCGCATGTGTTCGCATACGGTGATAAGTACCTGATGCTGGTCGGCACCGGACGTCACCACGTGGCCGGGATATCTCTGTATGAGTCTTCAGATCTCGTATCGTGGATCTTTGTGTCGGAGCTTGTGTCCGACCTCCGGTTCGGTTCTCACATCGAATCCCCGAACCTGTTCAAGGTCGAGGATAAGTGGTGCCTGATGTTCACTTCCGCCAGGCAGCTTCCTTCGCGCAATATATGCTGCCTCGGCCGGTTCGACGGCGTATCCTTTGATATTGAAGGAGACTATTTCTCGTTGGAATCAGGTCCTGATCTCTATAATCCTTATGTGCTGCAGGAGAGCGGCCGCAACCTCATGCTGGGGTGGTACTATGACCGCAAGACAGCTTCCGGCATCTCGAAAGGGATGCTCACATGTCCCCGCGAGGTGCGCCTCGACAAAGCCGGAAGGCTGGCTATCGTGCCTTCATCCGAACTGTATGATAACCGTCTCGTAAAGAATGAGAGCAGCTATGTCTCCTACGATAACGGCAGACTCCGTGTGGTATTCGAGAAGAGGACGATATTCGATAAGGCGTATGCGTCGCTTCCTGATATAGAGACGGTGGAGGAAGCGGAGTGCTGCGAAGCGTTCTTAAACGGCGGCGTTGATAATATAACTGTGGCATTCTGATTATGATGTATAATCATGATATGAAGACGAAGATAGCTTGTGTTTTTCTTATTATAACTATTCTTGTTCAGCTCGCGGGCTGCGGTAAGACCGGGCCTTCATCTCAGATTGAGCCGGATACCAACTGTGATATGAGTTCCGCGGATTATGTATGCGGCAACGGGGATGTTGAGGATCTGTATTTTAAGTCTGCTGTGTGTTCTGTCAGGGAAGATGGTCTTTCCTTTAATCAAGGGGATTTCTTTATGTCAGGTGATTATCTGTGTGCAGTATTGCCGCTGTTCAGCATGGAGAGATTAACAACAATAGTCAAGGTTTATCTGATTGACTTTGAAGGGAATATAAAGTCTTCTTTTGAACTGGAGGATACAGACGGAACGGTTGATGTCAATGATCCCATATCTGCCGGCTGGAATGGTGAGAGGATCATCACTGCAGGTCACGAAGTAAATTATATGGTTCATGATCATAGCGGCAAGCTGATAGCCCGTGCGGGAGGCAACGATCCTGAACTGGGAGAGACCAGAGCGCTTATCGGGTGGGGCGACACTTTCGTGATCGTTACGGATAAGGGAGCGATCAGGTATGACTGGAATTGCAAAGAGATCGGAAGGATAGTATTCGGTTTTGACGCGGCAGATGTAGCGTACGCACCGGGAATTGTCGTGCAGCGGAATAAGTTGTATATGAGCAGCGTGGCGGGGATGGTTTATGAACTTGATTTCGATGCGGGGCAAGCTGTGTATAAGGGTATTCTGAATAATGCGGAAGGACTGCCCAAAACTTATCAAGACTTTACGAGATCAACTAACGCATGCTTTTCTATCTCCACATATTTTGATCCTTCATATTACTGGGAGGCAGACCTGGAGAACATGACTGTTCACAAGACGGCAAAAGCATCCAATATCATGTTCAAACCGCCGAGATACGAGTGTGACTATCTTACAAACAATGTCCGTTATACTAATCCTCTGGATAAACTGCATTATGTTCATGTGTATAATTATGATCCTGCGGATAACATGGATATTGATATTGAGATAATCTCCCCTGATAACGATTCAAAATATGCTTCAAGAGAGAAGATAACCCTTAGGGGGTTCGGTGTCTTTGAGGATAGTCTGATAAGGCGGGCACAATATACATTCAACTCCTCTCAGGATCAGTATTATCTGGAACTGCAGGACTGGGGAGGCGGGTATGACCTGTCAGTCCCTGATCAGGCAGACAAGTTCAGGCTGGAAGTGATGAGTGATATTCAGAACGGCAATGCGCCGGATATATTTTATGGCAATGACTTTGATTATCTCTATTGGGGAGATAACGGGACAGTGCTTGATATGAAGCCCTATCTTGAAGCTAACGGAGGGTTCGATCCGGATTCGATATCACCGAATATGTTCGCCCTCATGACCGGTAATAACGGTGCCGTATATCAGGTTTTTCCAAAATACATTTTGTGGGGATACTGGGGACGGCAGAAAGACTGGGGAGATATAGATCTGTCTATTGAGACTTTGGCATCGGGTAAGATACCTGACGGATATAACAAGCCGGCGGCATTAGAGCTCCTGTACGGAGCATTCTCAAACAACCTGTCCGATCTCTATCAGAGGGGCG
>CADBNJ010000142.1 GCA_902795955.1 Oscillospiraceae bacterium | reverse complement strand
TTTTATGGGGAAGTATATAACTGACCGGTTGATGGCAGTCCCGGTCGACCAATATGATCAAGTTACTCACGTCACTCTGTGAAGCCCTCGACTGCTTGCGAGCGGACTTCCGCAGGTTTTGGCGCCGGGGACATCACCAGAAATCTTTATTCGGCAGGATGCGAGCGCCAAAACCGAGAACTGCAGACGTCAAAAACGCCACCGGCGTTCTTTTGCGGAGAATTCCGGAGCAGATTACCGGCAGTGGTCGAGCAAGTCAGCTGCTGGCATAAAAAGACTGCCCCTAGGATCCGGGGCAGTCTCTGAACTTTACTAATTGAACAGAATGTATTTACTCTTCGTCAGGCTGAGGATCGGGCTGAGGCTGAGGAGTCTCAGTCGGATCGGCAGGTGTCGGCGTAGTCTCTACAGGCTGAGGCGTAGTCTCGGCAGGCGCGGAAGTCGGCGTCGGCTTAGGTGTCGGCGTGTTCCTCCTGGTCGCTTCTGTGCCCTGAGGCACCATCTCTGTTGTCTGTATCGAACTCGATGAAGCCGTCGTATCCTCGCTGGCATCCGGGAGTGTATCTTCAGTCGATACTGTTGTGGGATCTGTCTCGAAGATTGAAGAAGACTCGCCCGCAGTAGGATCCATAATGTTGATCTTGTCATTCTGGATGTATCCTGACAGTCCGTTAGACAAAGTGATCGAACTGAACAGCTGTCCCTGGGCAACGACAGTTACAGGATCACCGCGGTTAAGCGATGCAACCAGTGCACTGTTGACATCCTCCTGGCTGAACACGGGAGTTCCGTCCTCTGTAACATAGTAAACAAGATTGCTTACGGTTGTTGCCGTAGTCTCGGGGGTCCCCTTCATAAGATCCTTGATATTGAAGATAAGAAACATTACGCCGAAGCCGACGATAACACAGATAAGGAAGATCACGATCGGGATGACAAAAGCAGCGATCTTACGGTTACGCTCCCTCTTATCAGCCTTCCTGGAAGGTGCCACATACCCGTAATCGTAATCATCATCGTACTCATCACCGTCATCATAACCATCGTCCTCATTATCATAATAATCAGGCTCATTCTTGGGATTGAACGGTCTTGTGTCCGATGATTCATATTTTTCATTTCTTCCTCGGGGTGACTCTGCTGCAGGATCGCCGAAAGGCGTGTATGAATCAGCTGCAGCAGCTGCCGCACCTGCCGTTGCTGCTGCAACAGTACCGTCAGAAGCCAGGTGACTTCCGATTACGGCATCGCCGGGAAGAAGGAATGTCGATTCCACCTTCATGCAGATAGCAGTAAGACCTGACTTGATCCCGTAGTTCATTGCGGAATTGATAAGTTCTCTTGCCTTGTTCTCGGGGCTGATGGGACGCACGAGAATGAGATTGCGCATCTGTGAAGGCATGAGGTGGGATATGCCGAGGCCCATAAGGAAGATCTCGTCATTATCCTTCAGCTTGAGCTGGACTTTCTTAAAAGGAACAACAGGACCATCCTGAGGCATCTTGCCGAGGTACTGTGTAAGATTCATGTTATCGGGGTGACTCAGTTCCTGTTCGGGTGTGATAACGCCCATCTGGACGTACTTATGTGCAACTGTCTGTTCCTCTGTAAGGAGCATAAGACGGTTGTCACGGAAGAGAGTTGCCTTGGTATTACCAACATGGATCACTCTCAGGATATCGCCCTCGATAACGATCATGGACATAGATACTTTGAGCGGGGTTCCTGTTGAAGCGGCAACATTGCAGACTTTAACGTTAAGAACGTTGATAACCTGATTTGAGAATGCCTCGAAGTCAAGCACGGGGGATCTGGATGCGTTGCCTACGATCATTTCGAGGTCTTTGTTGAGTTCGATATTGAGCATTGCGCTCGCATTATCGGGACCTATACAGGAGAATACCGCACACACCTGGATCGGTGATGTGGATCTGGCCGTTCTCAGGAATTCGTTGGGAAAATCCTCCTTCTTCCTGGACAGTGTCAGGAAAAACACGTTCTCCTGCGGTTGATTAGCTATAAGGTTAGTCTCACAGATACATGTTGCAACTGTTTTACTCATTTTAGTTCCCCCAAATAAAGTTATGCAATTTCTGATTAGTTGCTTTGAAGTCAATGATCATCATCCAGGGATTCTTCTGGACCTTATACATGTTGTCCTCGGGAACCCTGTACTGCTTGATATTCTTGGATCCTGCCGCGCCGTTGTATCCGACTCTCATCAGATCTTTGGGTGTCATATTGGTCTCAAACATACCTGTTGATTTCTCAAGGAGGATTACCTTCTCGAAATAATTCATGTCCGATACCTTCTCGATAAGCACCTGGGCCAGCGTTCTCTGCCTTGAAGTCCTGACAAAATCAGAATCCAGATATCTGATCCTTGACCATGCAACAGCCTGAACCCCGTTAAGAGTCTGTCTGCCGCTGGAAGTAATGTGCGGAGAGTTGGATCCGGTCCACTTATTCTGATAATCGATATGCTCATTGGCATATTTGACTTCTCCGGGACTTACGGTGATGTCAACACCTCCGCACAGATCGATGACACTTGCTGCACTTGAGAAATCGAGCATTACAAAACGCTGGATATCAAGGTCAAATGTACGGTTAATGGTATTGATCATGAGACCGATACCTCCGTACCTGTAGGCTGTATTAAGCTTCTGCAGCTTCTTACCTGCGGTCTGATCGGTATCACCGTTATAAACGCCGATATCACGCATGAGGGACGCGAGCTTAACGGTATGCTTCTCTTTGTTGATCGACACGATCATCATGGCATCGGTACGGCACTTGTAATCATTAACCTTTCGCGAATCCACACCGTAAACGAGGATATTCTCGACATTGGGATCCTTCTGTGCGACCTCGATTATCGGGTGCTTGGGATCATAATATACTCTCGTGTGACCGCCGTCTTTCCATGCAGAAGTTACGTCACCGCCTGTGAGGCTGGTTCCTTCCGCCAGTTGGATCGTATCGTACTGATCCTTGGATACGATCGGGATATAGATATATGTCTTGCCGAACGTATACCAGAAGTAGAGGAATACTCCGACGATCAAGCCTAATATTACGCAAAAGAAGCGGATGATTACCGTCAGGACTCTCTTGCGTGGCTTTGTATCTGCATCACTGTTCTTTTTACCCATCAAATAAACTCCTTATAGAATTAAGGCCGTGAGTATTATAAACTACTTTTCGCATTTTTCAAAATAGACAAATAATATAAAACTGTCCCGGATTTACCGGGACAGCCGTTGATTATAACAAAAGGTTATACGGATCAGATAACGCCCTGAGCGATCATTGCATCAGCAACCTTCAGGAGGCCTGCGATGTTTGCGCCGGCAACATAGTTGTCAGCCATGTCGACCTTCTCTGCCGTTGTATCGACGTTATTGAAGATGTTCTCCATGATGCCCTCGAGCTTGCTGTCAACCTCATCGAAAGACCATGACAGTCTTGCACTGTTCTGGCACATCTCAAGACCGGATGTAGCAACACCGCCTGCGTTGGCAGCCTTACCGGGACAGAAGTAAACCTTGTTCTCCTGGAGATACTTGGTAGCATCAAGGGTTGTAGGCATGTTAGCACCCTCTGCAACGATCTTTACGCCGTTAGCAACAAGTGCCTTGGCAGACTCGAGGTCGAGCTCGTT
>CADBNJ010000141.1 GCA_902795955.1 Oscillospiraceae bacterium | reverse complement strand
ATCAGACCCAGGTTCCTCAAATAGCTGACGCCTCTTCCTACGGATTCCGTCCTTGTGGCACCGCCCTCGATCACGTCTTCCACGCAGGTGATGCCGTATTTCCCGATAAGATCCCGGATGTCACCGGTCAGGGTAGTGCCGGTAACTAATACAGCCCTCATCACATAATCCGCATCGTCGTACTCTTCAAATGCCATAAGTGTTCTGATGATCACGGGGATACCGGCCAGATCCATCATTATCTTGGGGACGGATCCGCCCATCCTCTCGCTTCTGCCTGCTGCCGGAATGATCACATAAACAGTCTTCTTTGCCATGATCCGCCTCACGCGAAAACAATATCCGCCGCTTCGTGTATGTTATCGGCATAGATGAATTCCACGCCCGCAGCTGCGAGATTCTCTTTGTTCTTATCGATATCCTTTGCCATCGCTCCGGGGAGCACAACGCTGTTGATCCCCAGAGACACCGCTTCGGTAAGTCTCTTGGCAAGTCCTGCCACGGGTCTTATCTCCCCCGACAGCCCGATCTCGCCCAGTATCAGCGTGTTGCTCCTGACGGGAACGTCTCTGACAGATGAGATTATCGCGCATGCCAGAGCCAGGTCAGTCGCCGGATCGGATATCTTCAGCCCGCTTATTACGTTGACAAAGATATCCTTCGAGGCGAGGCCCATCGGGAAATTCTTCTCGCACACGGCGATTATCATGTTTGTCCTGGCTCTGTCAGGTCCGTACGTCATCCTCTGCGGATTCTGATAGCAGCTGTCCGTCACCAGCGCCTGTATCTCGATAGGGAGTGCAGTGCTGCCCTCGATCGCCGCAGTGAGAACCGATCCGGCCGCATTGAGAGGCCTTCCGGAAATAAGAAGTGCCGACGAATTGGGAACAGGCATGAGACCCGTGCCCCTCATCTCGAAGAATGAGAGTTCCCCGCTCTTGCCGAATCTGTTCTTGAGGACACGGAGGATCCTGTAGCCTCCGGAACTGTCCCCTTCAAAGTCAAGCACCGTGTCGACCATGTGTTCCAGTATCTTGGGCCCGGCTATGGATCCTTCCTTCGTTATATGCCCGACCAGGATGATCGAGATGTTGTTCGTCTTGGCTATCCTCACGAGTCCGGCCGTGACTTCGCGCGCCTGGGTGACGCTGCCCGGGGTTCCGGACACCTGCTCCGAATAGAGCGTCTGGATCGAATCGATAATGACAAGCCGGGGATGCTTATCCGCTATCTCCGCCGCTATCGTCTCAAATCTCGTCTGTGCGCAGATGAGGATGTCACGGGTGACTCCCAGCCTTTCCGCTCTCATCTTGATCTGGGCAGGCGATTCTTCCCCCGACACATAGAAAACATCGGAATCCTGTGCGTCATATCTGTCTGCCAGCTGCAGAAGGAGAGTGGACTTGCCGATGCCGGGTTCTCCCGCCACCAGAGTTACGGAACCGTCGCAGATGCCTCCGCCGAAGAGCCTGTCCAGCTCACTGATACCCGTACTGTGCCGCTGATATGTCTCCTTGCCGCACTCCGACAGCTTAAGCGTCGTATTGCTCGCCGTCCATGAATATGAGGATGCCGTATATACGGGAGACACACTGCTTCCGGCCTTGCCGGACTTGCCTCCGGCGGAACTCTCCTGAGGAGCTTCGACAAAAGAACTGAAGCTGCCGCATGCCGGGCATTTGCCCAGCCAGCCTATTGATTCATATCCGCATTCCTTACAGAAAAAAGCGTTGTTCTTCTTAGCCATGATGATGATAACCGTCACTTACATTATTTGTGTTAAGTATACCAAATGATTTTGGTGTATAATAGCGGTTGTTCATCAATAAGGGAAGATGACGAGTTTAGTAACAATGGAGGAATTCCGCAATGAAGAGATTAAGCACAAGGTGTATTGCCTTGCTGCTGTCAGTCCTTATGGTTATATCCATGACTTCCTGCAGTCTGTTCGGGAAGGTCTCTGACAGGGACGAC
Organism: Oscillospiraceae bacterium; assembly: GCA_902795955.1. GTDB lineage: Bacteria > Bacillota > Clostridia > Saccharofermentanales > Saccharofermentanaceae > Saccharofermentans. Next base: position 690 of record CADBNJ010000141.1, on the reverse strand, counting down.
AACGGCAGGAGTGAACAGGACGACGACGATGATGACGAAGATGATGAGACACGTGCAACGCGCGGATCTTTCGACACTTCGGTACAGACTGTTCCAACGCAGACCCGGCCTTCAGACAGTGATCTGACTTATCCTGACAAAAAGGGCACGCCTCTGTCGCAGATCCATCCCGTCAGGACTCCCGGCAATGTCACCGGGACAGAAGCGGCCAAGGTCGTAAAGGAAGTTGAAGACGAGATGATCAAGAACGGGGTTGAGAGCTATGTCGATATCGCGATCCTTTTTGAACATCCCGAGAATTACGGCCTGAGCACGGATGAGGTTACCTGGGGTAAGATCAATACGGATAACACGGAGGCAATAGCATTGAACAATAAGATGCTCGATAAGCTCCTGACGGTGGATCCGGACTCCCTGTCCAAAGATGACAGGATCTGTTATGACAAGATGCTGTGGGATATTGAAGAGAATGTCTATGCTCTTCAGTATTCGGCTTTCAATTACTATGAATCGATATTCAACCCGCTCACGGGACCTCAGTGCGAGATATTGTTCATACTCGACGTAATTCCCGTAAGCACCAAAGAGGAAGCGGAGAATTATATCCTTCTTGTCAAGGACGTGGACAGGTATTTCGATGAGATCTGCAAGTTTGAGGAAGACAGGGTGAAGTACGGGTTCGCATCAGGT
>CADBNJ010000140.1 GCA_902795955.1 Oscillospiraceae bacterium | reverse complement strand
CTGTACATTACCGAATAGAGCAGCTTGGAATCAGTCGCAGACATCTTATTGTGATCGACAAGATTGACATACTGCATAAAGTAGATCGTAAAAGCTGCGATAAATACGGGAAGGACAGCTTCAAAGACGAACCAGGTCCATTTGCCCTTGCCGTCATCTCTGCCCCTCAATGTAACAAATGTCAGCAGAAACAATCCTATATACCAGAACAATGCGTCGTACAGACGCGTTACCGAGAAGATACTCGGTATCAGGGCAAGAATAAAGGCAACTGCTATTCGCGGTATCCCTTTCACGCCCGGTTTAATACTGAATTGCATATATACACCTCAATTATAGTTTTCGAAAATACGTGTTAATTATACACATAATTTGTAAATAGTGAACTGTTGTTATCATCAAACAATATATTGTACTGAAGGTACATATAATATCTCATCCTGTCGCCGGCCGCGCCGTCAGGCAGCCCGGACTCACTGCTTCTCACGCTTCCGTCCTTCAAGAAGTAACCGGAACTGCTGAGCGAGGGGATCTCCTCACGGACACTCTCGATCGAGGCGAAATATGAATTAAGCTCAAAGCCCGCAGCCCTCATTACGTCGCCGGCCAGATAATTAAAGCTCGTCACGCCTCCCTTAGGCTTAAGACCGTTCATCTGCTCTTCGGTCATGTCATAATTGGTCCAAATGATATAAGGCACGACCCACGCCCTTCCGCCGGCCATGAAGTCCGATGAATCCGTCAGTGCCAGTTCTGGCTGATGGTCACCGAACACAAGCACCACATACTTCTCATCTTTCTTCTTCAGCTCGGTAAGAAGCATCTCAAGAGCCTTGTCACTCTCATTCGTTAACGTCATGAACGTGTTGTAGCACTTATTGTTGTACTCATCGAACACCGTTGAATACGTATCAGGCTCATAATCATCGAAGTAGTAGCCGCCGTGGTTCTGAATGGTGATCATATACGTGAAAGTCTTGGCGTCACTTGACTTATCGTGTTCATCAAGAACCCTCAGCATATTCTCATATGCGCATCTGTCGGTCACCTTGCCGCAGACGAGGTCATCATTGGTGAACTTGAAATCATCAATGAACATCATCTTCCTGAATCCCAGCCTCGGGTACACCGTCAGCCTGTTCCAGCCGTCCGAGAAGTACGGATGCATAACCAGGGAATCATACCCGGAGTCATTGAGCGCACGGACGACCGAATACATGTTGTCCTTGATATATGAGTGATAAGCGATCGAACCTGCCGGCAGATTTGCCATCGACAGCCCCGTCAGGAATTCGAACTCGGAATTGGCGGTGTTACCGCCGAATACGGACGACATAGCATAGCCGTGGATCGTATTCTCCTTAAGGCTGTCCCAGTAAGGATCAGGGTTCTTTGTCTTGCCCGTGATGTCTTCGTAAATGCTGAGATCGGAATAGGACTCATTCATTATTACAATGATGTTAGCCGTATCACCCGCTGATGTCAGAGGTGCAACGCTGCCATAGCCCTCTTCATTAAGAAGACCGTTCAGAGCATCAGACGAATACCCGTCAGGCGGCGTTATTATCACTGCCTTGATCGACTGTACAAACGACATGTAATATCCGTTGGCGACGGACATCATGTCCCCCCACTCCCTGAAGATATGATTGCCGTCGGCAAACCACGACTTGGCAGACAGCATGCTCAGGAATACGCAAAGCGCAGACACAGCCGCAAACACAGCTTCCCTTACCGCCACGTGGATCTTGCTCTTCTCCATCTCCATATGCACAAATGGCATGATGAACAGCACATACGGCAGCACCATGAACACGATCGGGACGAACAGCGGATAGCTGTAGTTGCCCATGACATTTGCAGCGGTTCCGACGGAGAAGAAATCCAGGAATACGAGTTCATGCCCCCTGAACTGGAATACGTAGTAATTGATAAGCGCGATCAGCAAAAAAGGCACCGGCGTTGCTATTACCGCCACCTTGGGCGACATCATCAGGAGCCTGAACACGAAGTAGACCACATAAACGAATATGATCTCATAGAACACCCTGTTCTGTATCAGCAGATATCCCCAGAACGACGAGAGTGCCTCGGTCATCGGGTGCCCGTACAGACACCCGAGCTGGAAATAATACATGATAAACAGCCCGCAGTAGAACGGGAAGATCAGGTCACATACAAACCTGAACTTACCTGATACCTTAAATGTCGGGATTATGAGGATCAGGAACATCACGATGCCTGCGCAGGCCTCGGGATACCTGGTGCAAAGGAGTATGAACTCTACGACCGCGATCACCGAAGCCGCCGCGATCCTGATAATATCCTTCAGCTCAAATCTGAAAGCTCTCTTGAGAATAGATAAGTCCATCAAGTCCTCCCTGACTTAATATTATATCAGAAGAAGGACGATTGTTATCAGTCTTTGACGACTTTGCCACATGCCTCGCTTGCAGAGGCGGCGACTACGATCTTGACGATATCAGGGATAATAAACGGTATGACGCACATCGTAAGAGCCGAGGATAAGCCGATAGGGCCTGTCTGAGATGCATATACCGTCATGAACCATACCACACCGAAAGCATACATTACAACCTCACATACGGCCGCCATGACAATCCTGAGGACGATCCTGAGCCATGCTTTCGAGCCCGCTTTGGAGATGAGCCTGTCAGCAAGAAGCCACCAGATGAGCCCTACAAATATGAATCCGATGAGAAATCCCCCCGTAGGGCCCATAAGCACGGCAGGTCCGCCTTTGAACCCTGCGAAAACAGGAATCCCCACAGCCCCCAGCAGCAGGTAGACCAGAATGGATATGCTCCCCCTCTTCCCGCCTATACTCATGAGCACAATGAAGATGGCCATCGTCTGAAGCGTGAAAGGAACGGCAAAGATATTGACCGATATCATGGAACCTATAACAATCAACGTCGCCCCTATAGCCGACAAAACCATATCATATGCGCTCTTACCCATATTGTAAACCTCTTCCAAATTCGCTTGACAATCAGATTATAGTTATATACCTGTAAAATGCAAGCTATTTTTTATTTACCACACTAAAGAAATTGTATATAATCTGTATGTTTATTTTGACATTTATGAGGAGGCCGTTTTATGACAATAAAAATTGGTATCTTAGGCTATGGTAATCTGGCAAAAGGAGTAGAAGCAGCGATCAGGCAGAATCCTGATACAAAACTGTGCGCAGTCTTCACGAGACGTGATCCGGCATCCGTCAAGACAAAGACTGAGGGCGTCGGCGTCTACAGTGTTGACTCCATCATGGACTTCAAGGGCAAGCTGGATATTCTCATCATCTGCGGCGGATCGGCAACAGATCTTCCCGAGATGACTCCTCTCTATTCCAAGACATTCAACTGTATCGACAGCTTCGATACACACGCTAACATTCCCAAGCATTATGAGGCAGTTGACGAGTCATGCAAAGCCAACAATACAACGTCTCTCATCTCAGCAGGCTGGGATCCCGGAATGTTCTCTATTCAGAGACTCTATGCCAACTGCATTCTCCCCGACGGCAAGGATTACACTTTCTGGGGCAAGGGCGTATCCCAGGGACATTCCGATGCCATCAGAAGGATCCCCGGCGTTAAGAACGGCAAGCAGTACACAATCCCTGTCGAGAGCGCACTCGAAGCAGTAAGATCAGGCAAGGGACCTGACCTCACAACAAGACAGAAGCACACGCGAGTATGCTATGTGGTTCCTGAGGAAGATGCAGATCTTGCTTACATTGAGAATGCGATCAAGACGATGCCCAACTACTTCGCAGATTACGATACGACAGTCAACTTCATCTCAGAAGAGATCTTCAACCGCGATCATGCAGGCATGAACCACGGCGGCTTCGTATTCAGGACAGGTGTTACAGGCTTCGACAAGGACAACAGACACATCATCGAATACAGCCTCAAGCTCGATTCCAATCCCGAGTTCACCGGAAGTGTCCTCGTGGCTTACGCCAGAGCCATCAGCCGCCTGAACGCCAAGGGCGATTACGGCTGCAAGACCGTATTTGATATTGCCCCCGCTCTTATGTCACCTCTGTCAGACTACGACATGAGAGCTCACCTGCTGTAAGATACTGAACAGATTTGTTGATTAGTGGTGCCTCAGAAATGGGGCACCATTTTTTTGTTATTCTTCGCGGAATCTGCGGGAAATGGTGTTTGATATCTGCAGTATCAGATTATCCGGGACAAGGACTTTGAGCATAGGCATAAGCGTTTCCGTCAATGTATCTACATTTCTGCGCCGGAATGATCTTTTTTGCAAAATGTAGATACACGCAGTAACTTTGTGAACAAAATCGCCATTACCGGAACATGTTTGCTGCGTACGCAGTAACTTTGTGAATGAAATCAACTTTACCGGAACATGTTTGCTGCATACTGCGTCCGTCGTACTACAACGGATCACTATCTGCGTGTGGTATGAGTGTTCTTACAAGAATCGTCTTAACAACAATAACAACCGGAATGTTCGTTTTTGCAAAATACAAATACATTGAGGTAGTAAGT
>CADBNJ010000139.1 GCA_902795955.1 Oscillospiraceae bacterium | reverse complement strand
TCTTATAAATAATCTCAGCCGCCGATATCTTCATTGCAGACTCGCCGGCGCTGACGAAATCAAGGATGAAATCGTCGTCGGCAAGGCCTGATTCGGTCGATCTGATGCGGTCGATCATGAACTCCACTGTATCGTTCTCGCGGCTGATGTCGGGGGACACATAAACTTTCGTGATGCATGACACCGTGAAGTCAAGCGAGTCGGCGAAATAGCATTCGTCGAACCAGGGGAGGACGACCATCGTCTTGGGATATTCCGTGATCCCGGCAGATGCCCTCTTCAGGATTATGCGCAGGTTGCCGTTCTTATGTTTTTTGATCGTGACCTTGAATCTCTCGCCGGGTCTGTTGTCAGTGAAGATCGATACAAAGATAGGATTATAGCTGTGATATGTGCTCTTGGACGCCTTCGGCAGAGTGGAAGACACTTCTGCCAGGAGCCTTGTTGCTTTCGTCTTAATCCTCTCGTCCCCGAATGCATAATTGTCCTTCATGCGCAGGTCGACAGCGAAGAGAGCCTGAAGCAGATAGATCTTGGACACTTCGAGCGCGCCCTTCCTGGAGGCGGGATCGAGCTCAAAATTGCTTATGTCGCGGAACAGCCTTCCCATCCTGTAAGCCACATCGGCGAATTCGCAGTTGTAATCGCCGTACTCGAACCTGTATCTCGTCTCGCCGTAGAGCTCGCCGACGATATCTCTGGCCAGCTTCTCATTGCGGGCAACATAGAAGCCGTTGACGAACATGTCCGCCAGCTTGTATTTGGACTCGACGATCCCGTAGGTGGAACCGATCGAGAAGTAGAAGAATGCCTTCTCGTAATCGGGGCTGCCGTCAGGTGAGATCTTGCCGTAATAGTAGATATAACCGAGCGTGTTGGCCGCCTGCCCGAAACTGTATTTCCTCCACAGGATGTCGAGCAGCTTTGCCGACTCCTGCCAGTCACATTCATATACGCTGTTGCCGCCGTAGCATGCGTATGCCTTGATCCTCATGGCATTGAAGTTGCCGCTCTCCGCCAGTTCGTCAGTGAATTTCCTCCACAGCTTCAGCGTTCCCTCGTCGCTGTCACGGAGAAGGATGTCGTTATCGAGCTGCATGATGAATCTCTCCCTCATGCGCTCGGAGAAGTGACGCGACTCTGCCGGGAGCTCGGTCTCTTCCTCGTGAGTCTCTATCTCATCAAGGAGTGCATCAATGTCCAGATATTCGGTTACAGGCTCACTGCCGTTCCTTGCAAGGTCAGAATTGCTGTAATCGGCCAGACAGTCCAGAACATAGACGAGCATGTCGTCGTCAGTCAGCGGAAGAACAGGCTCGATGCTCCCCGACGGGACCGACCTGGTGGTGAAGATATCGCGGATCATGAGTGCCTCATCGCACTTGAGAACGAGCGGGAACCACCATCCCATCAGAAACTTATCGTTGGACACCTTCTCGTCGCGGACATAGATAAGCGCCTCCTTGACATCTTCAAGCGTCAAAGGATATGTTCCTTCAAATTCGCACTCAGCCATGGGATCGGCGTCACAGTCAGCGGCAATGTCGTTCCAGTCAGCTGCAAATCTCGCGAAATCAACGAGTTTGTTCAGTGTCACAAAAATGGTGTTGTCATCATTCATCATTGCATTATTATACTCTAATTTCGCCTCGAAAAAAGTTCCATTTTATAGTAAAGTTATTACATATAATCATGCGTCATCACTCGGGGTATTGCAGATGTCAGACAACTCTTCCGGCAACAACAAAAACGAACGTATCGGTCTCGAACAGTTCAGGCGTTACATGCGCGGCGAGAAGATCCCGATGAGCAAGGTCGTCAAGACGATGTTCTCGCTCAGCGAGGACACTGCAAGCTACGAGGAGATACGCGACAGGCTCCTTACGGGAGGCAAGGTCACCGGAACCAACATGGTCGTCATGATATGTGCGATCCTGATCGCCTCCGTGGGCCTCAACACGAATTCCGTCGCAGTTATCATAGGCGCAATGCTTATCTCCCCTCTGATGGGTTCCATCCTGGCTATAGCTTACGGAACGGCCATTGCCAGCACCACGGTGATCGAGCGCCATACACTGGGATTCCTGATGCAGATCATCATCAGCCTGATGACGTCGACGGTATATTTCCTGCTGTCCCCGGTGAAGGATGTGACGAGTGAACTGGCGGCGAGGACGGAGCCTACGGGATTTGCGGTGATCGTTGCGCTGTTCGGAGGCATCGCCGGAATAATCGGATCCACCCGCAGGGACAAGGTGACGAACGTCATACCGGGCGTTGCCATTGCAACTGCGATCATGCCGCCTCTGTGCACGTGCGGCTTTGCCATTGCGAACGGCAGATGGGACATGTTCCTCAAGGCGGCGTACCTGTTCATCATCAACGCTTATTTCATCTTCCTGGCAGCGGAACTGGTGCTCCTCATACTCAAGGTGCCCAAGGTAAAGGAACTGAGCGACAGGGAGAAGAGGGTGTAT
>CADBNJ010000138.1 GCA_902795955.1 Oscillospiraceae bacterium | reverse complement strand
GCTGAAGTGAAAAGTTAATTTCTACTTCGATTTTCCTGTTGATTTTTGTTTTACAAATCAACAAAGACAGATGCTTTTACTACTCAGAAGAGGAAATAGCTGTTACAATGTTAATATGTTCATGGTATTGTGTCAGAAAACAGAACATACCTAAAAGAACGGAAACTAGAGCTATTTTTGGAGTTGTAGGACTAATTTCCGCTTTTGAGAACGTTATTGGATTGTTTTCTGAAGGCCACCGTGATTTGTTGTTAACGACGTTTATTCTTAAGGAGATAAGGCTTGAGAATAACGTCGTTTATATTTATTTCTTCTATTCCGAATCTTAAGAGTCTGTCGCACAACTCGGGAAAGAGAAAGTGAGTGTATTGAATCGGAGTCTTATCCCCAAGCAGTTCAAGGGGATAACTGTTGATATTGCTTAACACAATATTCAGCGCATGCTGATCTGTAAGACCAAGCGCTTTGAGATCAGTTTCTTTTGGAAGGATATATCTGAGAAGCTCATGGTTATTCTCCAAAGATCCTTTCTGACCTGATTGCATAGGATCGCAGAAGAAAAGTCTTGTACGCACAGTTCCGTCAGATCTGGTCTCGATAGAATCTGCAGCGGAGAATTCGGTTCCCCTGTCAGTCAGTAATATATGGCAATGCTTTTCAAACAACGCTCTTCCTAATACAGATTCCAGAAGGTTTATGCCTTGAACCATAGCTTCAGCAGTCTTAGTCTCATGGTAAACCGCGAAGAAGAACTTACACGACATAATCTTAAAGGTTTGGATAAACGGACCGAATTCATCGTTATAAACAGTATCCATTTCCGTTACAAAGGCATCCGGGTTTTCCGACATATAATTCAGATAGTCCTTATATGTTCTGCCCCGGATATACTTCTTATCCTGTCTTTTCTTGTAATCGTTCCTTCGTTTCTTTTTTATTCTTCTGGACACCTTTCTTCTCAGATCAAGGTCTGTTGCTCCTGAAGTTGTTTGTAATACTCCTTCAGCAAGGTAGTTGTACAAGGTCTTTTCACAGATTCCCAATTCCGGATGAGCAGTAACAATAGCATATGGAGATAATCCTTTATCAAGAAGGGGTTTAACGATATCACCGATTGCCGCAGCTTCAGAAGATGTAAGATTGACACCCTGTCTTGCGTCCACAAGCGTATCTCTGTACTCGGTATCCGCCAATTCCGGATCGTATCTGTATTTATCGAATCTGCAATGATTATTGTTTGAACATCCGTTGCATGCACCTGGGCTTCTGTCCCTTCGTGTACATTTGAATGGTACATAACCCGCACAGCTGGTTATACAGACTCTTCCGTAATGGCAATGTTTATAGTTAATGCAGTCCAATGCCATCTTGCTTGTATGTACGAGGATGCGATGCTTCTTGATTTCCTTGCTTACTGTTGATTTGTCTTTGCCTATTGTAGCCGCAATTGACGCTTTGTCGGAACCATTCTCGATGCCTTTTAGAATTATCCTCCTTTCTTCAAGCGTTAGGTGTTTCCCTTTGTTTGGATTATGCTTCATGGTAATCACCGTCCTTTATAAACCGGTGACCTTCTGTTTTCTATTGTATGAGTAATGTCAACTGATTGCTGAGTGGAATGTGTTGTATGACTAAAATCAACTTATTGCCCATCGAAGTAGAAATTAACTTTTCACTTCAGCACAGACAGGGGTCTCAATTGATATAATTGACAATCTCCGACAGCATATTATAATTATTTAGTTAAATAAGAACTTAAGGAGAACGTTATGGGACTTACTATTTCGCAGAAGATCATTAAAGATCACCTGTTATCAGGTGAGATGAAGGCAGGGGAAGAGGTATCTATCAGGATCGATCAGACCCTTACACAGGATTCTACGGGTACGATGGCTTATCTTCAGTTCGAGGCGATCGGAGTCCCTCAGGTCAAGACGAAGCTGTCTGTTGCTTATATTGACCACAACATGCTTCAGTCCGGTTTTGAGAATGCGGATGACCACAAGTATATCCAGACAGTAACTTCAAAGCACGGTATCAGATTCTCCAGGCCCGGTAACGGTGTATGCCACCAGGTTCACATTGAGAGATTCGGTGTTCCCGGGCAGACATTGCTCGGCTCTGATTCGCATACGCCTACATGCGGCGGAATCGGTATGCTGGCAATAGGTGCCGGCGGACTTGATGTTGCTGTTGCAATGGGCGGAGGACCTTACTATATCACGATGCCTAAGATGGTTCGTGTGACCTTGAAGAACAAGCTGGGCAACTGGGCGACTGCTAAGGATATCATACTTGAAGTTCTCCGTATCATGACTGTTAAAGGCGGTGTAGGGAAGATCATCGAGTATGCAGGTGACGGTCTTGCAAGCCTTACAGTTCCCGAGAGAGCCACCATTACGAACATGGGTGCCGAGCTTGGTGCTACAACATCAATATTCCCCTCTGACGAAGTAACAAAGGCATTCCTTAAGGCTCAGGACAGAGAGATGGTATGGTCCGAGCTCAAAGCCGATGAAGATGCCGTATATGATGAGGAGATCGAGATCGACCTTGCTCAGTTAAGGCCGCTTATCGCTAAGCCTCATATGCCTGATCAGGTCGTATCCATTAAGGAAGTCGCCGGACTCAAAGTCGATCAGTGCTGCATCGGTTCATGTACGAACTCTTCTCTTTATGATATGCTCAAAGTTGCAAAGATCCTTAAGGGACACACGGTTCATCCGGACGTTTCCCTTGTCATCGCTCCCGGTTCTAAGCAGGTCTTCAATATGCTTGCCGAATGCGGGGCACTTGCAGATATGATCGAGGCCGGTGCCCGTATTATAGAGTGCGGATGCGGACCTTGCATCGGTATGGGTCAGTCTCCCAAGACCAATGCAGTATCGCTCAGGACCAATAACCGTAACTTCTATGCGCGTTCAGGAACCAAATCCGCATCTATATATCTTGTAAGCCCCGAAGTTGCTGCAGTTGCTGCCATTACCGGTGTTGTAACTGATCCCGCTGACTTCGGTGAGCCGCCTGTCGTTGAGATGCCTGATTCATTCAAGGTTAATGATAATATGGTCATCATGCCTTCAACGAATCCTGATTCTGTTGAGGTCGTCAGAGGACCTAACATTAAGCCTTTCCCGGTGAATCATGCTCTTACTGACGAAGTTGACGGCAAGGTTCTGATCAAGCTTGAAGATAACATTACGACAGATCACATCATGCCTTCCAACTCCAAATTGCTGCCTTACAGGTCAAATGTTCCTTATCTTGCCGATTTCTGCCTTACACCATGTGACGAGGAATTCCCGGCAAGAGCTAAGCGTAACAACGGCGGATTCATTATCGGCGGTCAGAACTACGGTCAGGGTTCTTCAAGAGAGCACGCCGCTCTTGCACCTTTGCAGCTCGGTATCAAGGGAGTTATCGCACTTTCCTTCGCACGTATCCATATGGCTAACCTTATTAACAACGGCATTCTTCCTCTGACATTTGCTGACAGTGCGGATTATGACAGGCTCGGCATGGAAGATGAGCTCGTTATTAATAATGCGCGCGCCCAGGTAGAGGCAGCCGTAAGCGGCAAGAAGGTTGTAGTTACGAATAAGACGCAGGGATATGATTTCGAGTGTAATCTTGATATATCCGACAGGCAGTGCGGAATGCTTCTTGCAGGCGGTCTTCTGAACTACACAAGAGAGCGTTCAAAATAATCAGATAGGATCTTTATAAATGAGTGAACTTAAAGATAAGATGATCACGCGCCTGACCGAGAACGCTTCGGTCAAGAGCCACATCAATCCGGCGCTTTACTCCAAGTACAATGTAAAGCGCGGACTTCGCAACAATGACGGAACCGGTGTTCTTGTCGGTCTTACCGAAGTCGGTGAGGTAATGAGTTACATCGTTGATGATGCTGACAGGATCCCGATAGAGGGTAAGCTCTTCTATCAGGGATATGAAGTATCTGATATTGTTGATAATGCATGGAAGAACGGCAGATACGGATATGAGGAGGTTGCTTTCCTTCT
>CADBNJ010000137.1 GCA_902795955.1 Oscillospiraceae bacterium | reverse complement strand
GATCGCAGTGCTGTTAGGGCACCCTGAAGAATTCTCGCATGAGATGTTCCTGAAGGCTTTCCTTGAGGAAGCTTTCGGGATGGATTACGATGTCTGCGTTTTTGCCATGTTCATCAAGTATCAGGATACTCCCGAACGTGCGATAGGTGATTCGTCGATATTTAAACTCGTTAATTATGATGCTTTCGACTGTATTGTCGTTATGGCGGATACTATCCAGACCAAGGGTGTGGCGGAGCAGATCGAAGAGGATCTGCACGATAGATATTCAGGTAAAGTCTTGTTCGTCGATCAGGAGAGCAAATACTTTCCGTCTATCCATGTTGATAACTATTATACGGAGAAGATGGTCATAGATCACCTGATCGAGAAGCACGGCATTAAGGACATTGTCTTTCTCACGGGCAAATCATGGCATCCTCATTCGATCATAAGGCAGAATGCTTACAGGGATTCTCTCATTGAACACGGGATAGAATTTGATGAGAACAAGATATTCTACGGTGATTTCTGGTTCACGAGCGGGGAGAGTCTGGCAGAGAGCTTCATCAGAGGCGGCGGCAGGTTCCCTGAAGCCGTTGCCTGTGCCAATGACTGCATGGCTCTGGGCTTTGCAAAGGTAGTGACAGCGAACGGATATAAGATCCCTGAAGATGTCGTGGTCGTCGGGTGCGATTCCAACGAGGAGGGAAGACACTCCCCGATACCGCTTACTTCAGCCCCGATATCATCATCAGAGCTCGGGAGGAACTCCGCTCTTATGGCAGATGCGCTCATCAACGGTACGGAACCGAAGAAGATCCCGATGAGACCGGAGCTCTTCATCGGAGGAACGTGCGGCTGCGGCTGCGACAGTGCGAAGACATCTTATTTCCTGAGACCGACATGGGATACGAATCTGTCTCTTGCGACGATCTTCTCCGCATTTAACACCATGGACGATGATATCATTGCGCAGACATCCTATACGGGTCTTATCAGTACCATATTCGGACATGTTCACATGATCCGCGGATTCGACAGCTTCAATCTCTGTCTTAATCCGGAACTGGGTGATTCTGATGCAATATTTGAAGACAGGATAATGCATGTCATCAAATGCGGAAGCGAACAGGAGAAGAGCGACAGGATAATGAATGACTGCCTTTTTGACAGGAATGTGATGCTTCCGGAGTTATATGAGAAGCGTGAGAAGCCGTCGGTATTCTACTTTATGCCATTGTTCTATGATGACAGTGTTTTCGGTTATTCCGCCGTAAGATTCGACAAGGTCAGTCTGATCTCGGCAGAATACAGGGCATGGCTCAGGAGTGTATGCCGCGGTATCGAGTGCTACAAGAGGAGTGATGCGCTGATAGGCAGTTCAAGGATCGCCCGGAAAGGTATCACGACCGATAACCTTACAGGGCTTCTTAACTACAAGGGCTTCATAGAGCAGGCCGGCAATTTCCTTCACATAATGAATAATAACGGAGGTCATATCGGCGTACTTGCAATTGACATCAAAGACCTGTCGAACATTAATGACAGGCTTGGCCGTCAGGAGGGTGATAATGCGATCATGACGGTCGCAACAGCCCTGGAGAATGTTTTCTCTTCCCGTAACTGTATGTGCTTCAGACCGGCCAATGACGAGCTTGTAGCTCTCAGGATCACAATGGCTTCTGATGACAGGGAGCTTCTCAACGAGAAGAATAAGCTTATGGACATGATAAAGGAGAGCCGCGGGACTTCTGATCCCGTGATAGAACTGCACTACGGCATTGAGAGCGGAAGCCCGGAGACATCAGAGGAGCTGGAGAGACTTGTTAACGTGGCCATCAGCCGCAAGAACAATAATAAGGTCAATGCACTCAGACTGTCCGGGGGGTCACTGTCCGATGATGAGATGCGCGATGCGCTCGTGGTAAGGGAGATCCTTGATGAGAACAAGATATCATACTTTTTCCAGCCGATCGTCGATGCAAGAACGGCTAAGATATACGCCTATGAAGCTCTCATGAGAGCAGAGGTTGTTCCTTATCTTGCCCCGGCGGTGATCCTCAGGTTTGCCGAGTTCTATGACAGGCTTTATGATGTCGAACTTGCCACATTCAGGAATGTGCTTGAAGAGATGAAGCTGCACAAAGCCATACTTGCTGACGGCAAGAAGATCTTTATCAATTCGATCCCCGGATATCTGCTGTCTGATAAGGACATGAAGATACTTGAGGAATATGTTAAGAACAGACCTTGTTCGATCGTTGTCGAGCATACTGAACGGTCAGAGATCTCGGATGACCAGCTTGAAAGGATGAAGAGTGTTTACAGCAAGATCGGAATTGAGACTGCTGTTGATGATTACGGAACAGGCTATTCCAATGTATCAAATCTTCTCAGATATGCTCCCGATTACGTGAAGATAGACAGGGCGCTGTTGTCCGGTATTCAGGACAGTCCGCAAAAACAGCATTTTGTGAGGGATATAATCGAGTTTGCACATAATAACGGTATCAAAGCCCTTGCTGAAGGCGTTGAGACCAAAGAGGAGCTTAGGACTGTTATTATGCTCGGCACTGACCTCATTCAGGGCTACTACACTGCAAGACCTGCCAAAGAGATGGTACAGTCAATAAATGCAAGGATCGCTGACGAGATCAGGAAATATGCTTCTATCAGGGCTTCAACAATACCGCAGTGAGCATGCCTGATTTGTGTTAAAATATCACGGTAATAATCAGAAAGAGGTAGATATATGGCATTACGTAATCTTGTGTTGGAGGATGATCCGCTTATCAGGAAGCATTCCAGAGCTGTCGACGAGATAACTCCGAGGATACATAAGCTACTGGATGACATGGCGGATACTATGTATTATGAGAACCGCGGTATCGGAATCGCAGCGCCGCAGGTCGGTGTATTGCGCAGGATATTTATCGTCGATGTAGGTGATGAGCACGGGCTTATCGAGTTCATCAATCCTGAGATCACATACCGTGAGGGAAGCCAGGTTGGCAGTGAGGGCTGTCTGTCTGTTCCCGGCAAGACATGTGAAGTTGACAGACCGAAGAAGATAAAGGTCAAGGCTCTGGACCGCAACGGCAATGAATTCGAACTGGAGGCAGAAGACCTTCTGGCCAGATGCATCTGCCACGAATACGATCATCTCGAAGGCATTCTTTTTATAGACAGATCAGTTGACGGACATGTTTACAGGACAGAGGATAATAATGAATAAGGAAGATCTTCGTGTTTTATTTATGGGAACTCCCGACATAGCGGCGGGGATATTGGATTCTCTCATCAAAGACGGTTATAATGTCGTGCTTGGGATCTGCCAGCCTGATAAGCCGGTCGGAAGGAAGCAGATACTTACCGCTCCTCCGGTCAAGGTGCTCCTTGAGGCAAATGGTATCCCCGTATATCAGCCCTCATCCATGAAGACGGATGAAGCATACGATACTGTGGCTTCATATCATCCCGATATCATTGTGACATGTGCTTACGGGAAGATACTTCCCGGCAGAATTCTCAATATACCTGAGTACGGATGCCTTAACGTACATGCTTCGCTCCTGCCGAAGAAGAGAGGTTCAGCCCCTATTCAGCGTGCGATCCTCGACTGCGATAAGACGACGGGCATCACGGTAATGAAGATGGATGAAGGTCTTGACACAGGTGATATCCTTACGGTGCGTGAAGTCCGGATCGGCGATGACATGCACGCCGCGGAGCTTTTTGAAGTGATGGGCAGGACAGGGGCAGAACTGCTGCTTGAGACGGTCATGCCATATGTCAACGGCGGAATAACACCTGTTAAGCAGAACGGTGAGGAAGCTACATACTGTCCTCCGATCAAGTCCGAGGAAGGACTGATAACCTGGAACAGATCAGCTTTCGCGATACATAAGCAGGTTCACGCATTGTCCACATGGCCCGGGGCTTATACGTACATGGACGGTAAGAAGATCAAGATATACGATACATCATTGGTTGCCGAGGATGCAGTTGACGATGCACTTAAGATCGAAGAACCCGGTGTTGTCGTACGTGCTCACAAGAGAGATCTGTGGGTCATGACAGGAGACGGGGTTATTGCCGTTAATGTGCTTCAGCCGGAAGGCGGCAAGAGGCTCAATGCCATTGACTGCGCACATAACTACAGGATCGGAATGAAATTCACCGGACTATGAGACAGCCCGTACTGAACGACAGGATCATAAGGACGCTATTGGATTCCGGTAATATCAGAGAGCTTTGTGCTCTGATGCTCTATGAGGTCTATGAGAACGGGGCATATACGAATCTTGTTCTCAAGCAGGCAGATATGGCGGCGAAGAAGGGTAATGCCGCTCTTAAATCTTTAAGAGCTATGCTCTACGGAACAGTTACATATACATATACGATCGATTTCCTTGTTAATCACCTGGCAAAGCGCGATTTGGCGGGACTGGATACCATGCCCGGGACTCTCATAAGGATGGGCTGCTGGCAGATCCTGTTCTCGACAGGGACACCTGATTTTGCAGCTGTGTCGGAGACAGTTAAGATCGCAGATAAGTACTGTCCTCAGGCAAAAGGTCTTGTCAACGCCATATTAAGACGTATCGCCGGCGCAAGTGATGAGGAGAAGGATCCGGATAATTACAGACCGGACGTTGCCTGTTCGCTGAAGAATGAGATATACGGGATACTTAAGCGGGATTACGGCAAAGACCGGGCGCTTGCGATAGGCAAGGCCTTTCTAAAGACCCCGGGGCTTACGGTGCGGTTCGATCCGCGGAAGATATCGTCTGATGAGATCATAAATAAGCTCATGGAAGAGTCTTTTGGCGTTCATAAGGGCGCATTCCTGCCGGAGATACTGTCGGTGGAGGCGGGAGTCGGGGGAATAGAGAATTCAGCAGCTTACAAAGACGGACTTTTCTTTGTGCAGAACGAGGCTGCCGCGCTTGCGTCCCATATCGCATCTCCGAAGAGAGGTGACAGGATACTGGACTGCTGTGCTGCTCCGGGCGGCAAAACGACGCATATGGCCGAACTCACCGGTGATGAAGCGGATATCACCGCCGTCGACAGCAGCCCGTCGAGGCTCAAGCTCCTTGAGGAGAATCTGGCAAGGCTGGGGATCGGCTGTGTTCATACAGTGATCGGAGATGCAACAGATATGTCAGGGATCGAAGGGGAGTTTGATATCGTTCTCGCCGATTGTCCCTGCAGCGGACTGGGCATAATCGGACGCAAGCCTGACATAAGGCTCAATATGAATTATGAGAGGATAGTATCTCTGGCTGATGTGCAAAGGAAGATCCTTGCAGAGGCGGCGTCCAAGGTCAGGAGAGGCGGCGCTCTCATCTACTGTACATGTACGGTCAACAAAGACGAGAATGAGAGGCGCGTGGCGGAATTCCTTGAGAATAACAGCGATTTTGCCGCTGTATCCATAATGCCTTTTTTGCCGCCTGATATTATAATGGATGAAGAACGCGGTCGGGACTGCAGAAGCGGATATATAACCCTTTTGCCGGATACCGATCTGTGTGACGGATTTTTTATAGCAAGAATGGAGAGGATAGGTTAATTGGATAAGAAGTTCTGTCTCGATCTGACGCTTGATGACCTTAAGAGATGGTGTGATGACAATTCTGTTCAGTCATTCAGGGCCAAGCAGATATACGGCTGGCTGTCTTCGGGTGTTACGGATACTGCTGAGATGACCAATGTCCCCAAGGATCTGAGATATAAGCTTGAGCAGGACTTTATTATGGGGCGGATGAGAGTCATAGAGAAGTATGTATCCGCCATTGACGGTACGACCAAATTCGTCTACCTGCTCCACGACGGGAATATCATCGAGACTGTTGTAATGCGGTACAAGACGGGACTGTCGGTGTGTATATCATCACAGGCGGGCTGCAAGATGGGCTGCGCCTTCTGCGCATCCGCCAAAGCAGGGTTCGGAAGGTCACTGACATCAGGGGAGCTTCTGGCCCAGGTACTCGTGTCACAGCGTGAGATGGGTGAGAAGATAAGAAGCGTAGTCGTGATGGGAATAGGCGAGCCTTTCGATAATTACGGCAATCTGCTCGGATTCATAAAGCTGGTTACCGATCCTGACGGAGCAGGCCTCGGCGCACGCCACATTACCGTATCTACGTGCGGACTTGTCCCTAAGATTAACGAATTTGCCGATCTCGGCTCACAGGTCAATCTCGCAGTATCGCTTCATGCGCCTAATGATGATATAAGGCTTAAGATAATGCCTGTAGCACGCAGTTATCCTATGGAAGAACTGCTCGAAGCGTGCAGGAGGTATACCGAGAAGACCGGCAGAAGAATAACTTTTGAGTACTCGCTCTTTGCAGGGGTTAATGACAGCCTTGAATGTGCGGACGAACTGGCAGGAAGGCTTAAGGGCATGCTCTGCCATGTAAATCTCATCGCGGCCAACGAATTCCCGGGCAGTGAATTCAAAAGGAGCCCGTCAGGACGCGTGGCAGCCTTCAGGAAGAGACTTGAGGAACTCAGGATCAATGCAACGCTGCGCCGCGAGATGGGAACGGACATAATGGCGGCCTGCGGACAGCTCAGAAGGGGTATAGAGGGATCAGATGTTTGATGTATGCGGTAATTCGGTCTGCAGTCCTGCCCGCCACAATAACGAGGACTATTACGCATACAGGAATGCTCCGGATCATGCGGTTCTGGCGATCGCAGACGGCCTCGGGGGATGCCCGTACGGGGAAGTTGCCAGCAGGATAGCCGTTGAGGCTTCCATGGAGTACCTTGACGGGGCGCTGGCGGATATTTCCGGTGTTGACGACCTTTCTTTCGAGCTGGACAAGGCGTTCAACAAGGCAAATATAGAGATCCTGAGGAATTGTGCCGAGAATCCCGATTACATCGGAATGTGTTCTACCCTTACGGTCGCTTTTGTTGCAAAAGATCAACTGACCATTGCTCATTACGGCGACTGCAGGGCATATCTTGTAAGGAACGGAGACATACTCCAGCTGACGGAAGACCACAATCTGACCGGTTTCCTGCTGAGATCCGGGAAGATATCGGAGGAGGAGGCACAGACGCACGAAGGCAGATCGAGCCTTGTGAACTGTCTTGGAGAGAACAAGTATATCAGACCTGATATATATACATATAATGCATTTTGCGGGGATTGTGTTATACTTGCTTCGGATGGTATGTATTCTCTGTTCGATGAGGATACGTGCCGGGATATATTGCAGAATACGGATGATCTTGAGGAGATGTGCGGGATGCTCGTCACGCGCGGAGGCTCGGAGGAATCCAAGGATAACTCGACGGTAGTGGTCTGTAAGATCCTGCCGGAGACATATGAGGATACGTGATGAATAATGTAACAGGCCCTGAGGGCATGACATTTGCAGGCAAGTACAGGATCGTCAGGCTTATCGGCCGCGGCGGTATGGCTAATGTATACCTGGCTTCGGATATAACATCCGGAGTTAATGTGGCTATCAAGATCCTTAAGCCTGAATATTCGTCTGATGAGGAATTCATCAGGAGATTTGATACCGAGGCCAAGGCCGTATCGATGCTCAATCATTCGAATATCGTTAAGGTATTCGGTGTGGGACATGAAGGCAATTACAGGTATATCGTTCAGGAATATGTCGAGGGCATCACCGTTAAGGAACTCATTAACCAGAACGGACATCTGGACTGGAAGGTAGCTGTTCCGATCGTTATACAGGTAGGTCTCGCACTTGAGAATGCTCATCAGAACGGCATAGTCCACAGGGATATCAAGCCGCAGAATATACTTATATCGAGGGACCGTATTGCCAAGATAACAGACTTCGGTATAGCCAGAGCATCTACCAACAGCACGATTACAATGACTTCGGGCGGTGCCATGGGATCGGTACACTATTTCTCGCCTGAACAGGCCAGAGGCGGTAATGTAGGACCTGCTTCGGACATATATTCCGTCGGCGTCATGCTCTTTGAGATGGTGACGGGCAGAGTGCCTTTCGACGGTGACAGTAATGTGGCGATCGCGGTAAAGCATCTTCAGGAGAGTGTTCCCAAGGCATCTTCTTTTGTTCCCGGAATACCTGCAGGTCTCGATGCCATAATCAATAAATGTATGCAGAAGACACCTGATAAGCGTTATAAGACGATGATGGATATGGTAACGGAGCTTGATGCCATTCTTGTCGACCCTGACGGAGTGTACGGTGTTATCAACAGCAGCAGTAATGACGGCGATGCCAATCTGTCATTCAGACAGGATCCTAATTATGACAAGATAAGCGAGATCGAGAAGTCGGCAGAGGCCAGGAGAAGGTCGAGGATGCGTGACAACGTCCTGCTCATACTTATCATCGTCGCTATCGTGGGCGTCCTTGTCGGATTGTCGGTCCTTGTGATCACTTCTGTCAAGAATGCTACGAATATAGCTCAGAATACTGAAGATTATGAAGTTAAGAACTATGTCGGGAAGATGATCGTTGAAGTCAAGGAGGAACTTGACCGCAACAACATCAATTACGAGATCCAGTATGAGAAGACGGATGAATATGTTCCCGGGACCATAATCGCACAGAATATTGCCGAGGGCATGAGAATATCCGAGAAGAGTGCCGTAAGCAAGCTTGTTCTTACGGTAGCGGCCGCTTCGGATGCCGTACAGCTCGCGGATTATGCCGGAATGGACTACAAGGATGCATATCAGGCACTGACATCGCAGGGATATGTCGTATCACTCAGATCCATGCCGAGCGAGGAAGTAGAGGAAGGCAAGGTCATACGTACCGAGCCCGAGGCCGGTTCCAGCGTCGTTGCGGGTGATTCCATATGTATCATCTATGCAGCTGAACCTACAAGCAGTGCTATCCCTGATCTGAGAGGCAAGACTCTGACAGATGCAAGGAAGGCACTCTCCGAGTGTAATCTTATCGTCGGACAGATCGAGGGATCACCCGATGTATTGTCGCTTGCCGAGAATAAGCAGTTCATCATGGCAACTAATCCGCCTGCCGGAACGCAGGTTCCCAGAAGATCGTCTATCAAGTTGATCGTCGGTTCTGCAGATGATGTGGCTAACGGCGGTACGCCTACACCGACACCTGTAATGAGCGAAGTCGTCGTCAAGGTGGAGGGAAGCGGTACTGTATCCGGCGGAGGAAGCTACGCACCCGGTTCCACTGTAACGCTCAGGGCGGAAGCAGCTTCAGACTACACATTCTATTGCTGGAGAGACAGCTTCAATAATATCGTTGCATATTCTGCTGATTACACATTTATTGTCGGAAGCGGCTCATTTACTTATACAGCTGTATTCGAACATGCTGCAACGCCCACTCCGACGAATACGCCTACTCCGACACCGACACCAATACCTGCGCCGGACACGGGCTTTGATCCGGATCCCGATCCGGGTGAGATAATCGTCTGAGGCAGTATGCAGGGGATCATAACCAAGGGCGTTGGAGGACAATACGAAGTAAAGGTGACATCAGACTCACCTGTAATCGGCGAACGTGTAACCTGTGGAGCACGCGGCATTATGCGCAACAGGAGGATGACTCCCGCCATAGGGGATACGGTCGATATAGCTGACAGCGGGGATCCTGATGTCCCTTATGTTATAGAGAAGATACACCCGAGGAAGAATATCCTTATAAGACCTCCCGTGTCCAATCTCAGCACGCTTGTGCTTGCTTTCGCGTGTACAAAGCCTGAGCCTGACCTCAAGCTTCTTGACAAGATGCTTATCATAACGGCGAAGCTCGGTATCAAGCCTGTTATCGTTTTTACAAAAGGTGATCTCGCTGAGGATGTGTGTGCAGATCTTTGCAGGATCTACAGCGGGGCAGGATTTGACGTTCACCGGTCGGCCTCGGATAATATGATATCGGAGGATGAATTGAGAAGATCTCTTCTGCCCGGGATAACAGGTTTTGCGGGCCCTTCGGGGGTCGGCAAGAGCACTGCTGTCAACAGCATCCTCGAAGGCGAAATGATGATGACGGGACAGATAAGCGAGAGGCTTGGCAGAGGCAAGCATACTACAAGACATGTACAGCTTTTTGATTTCGGAGACGATTATATTGTCGATACTCCCGGATTTACTTCACTCAGTCTTTATGAACTTGGTGTAGAATATACAGATGTCATACTCGGTTATCCTGAGATAAGCAGTCTGTCATGCGGCTGCAGATTTGATGACTGCAGGCATATAAGTGAGACAGACTGCGCCGTTAGAGGCAATATAGATGCCGGACGTTATGACAGATACAAAGAGTTCTATACAGAGCTTTATAATTTGCGCAATACATATGTTGGGAGATTAAGGAAATGAACAGAATCGAGATAGCGCCATCGATATTATCGGCTGATTTCGGCTATCTTATGAGAGAGATAAAGGAAGTGGAACCATACTGCAGGTTCCTGCATCTTGACGTCATGGACGGACATTATGTTCCGAATATGACGATCGGCGTGCCGGTCATCAAGACGATACGTAAGCATACGGACCTTATCTTTGACTGCCATCTTATGATCACCAACCCCGAGAGATATATTAAGGCTTTTGCTGACAGCGGCTGTGACTATATCACATTCCAGATAGAATGCAGTGACGATGTCAAGGGACTTTGTGAAGCGATCAGGTCAATGGGGAAGAAGGCCGGTGTTGCCATTCATCCCGATACTCCCGTTGAGGAGCTGTTCCCGTATCTTGAATACTGTGATCTCGTGCTGGTAATGTCCGTTATTCCCGGATTCGGCGGCCAGATCTATATGCCGGAGTCCACCGGGAGGCTTGCTGCAGTCAGGCGTGAACTTGACAGGATAGGCTCTGAGGCAATACTGTCAGTTGACGGCGGCATTAATATAAGAACCGTCAAAGAGGCATATGAAGCCGGCGCAAGGCTTCTTGTAGCAGGGAGCGCAGTGTTCAATAATGACGATCACGGTCACGCCGTAAAGGAACTTAAGGAATGCGCATTGCTGTAATAACGGGCGGTCCCATATATCCTGAGGCTTCTTTTACGGCAAGAAGCGCCGATGCAGTGTATTGTGCCGATTCGGGACTGGATTTCTGTATCGCTAACGGTATCAGGCCTGACATGTTCTTCGGCGATATGGATTCAGTATCCGCTGAGGGGAAGGATTACCTTGAGCATTCGGATATTCCCATGAAGATATTCTCCACGCATAAGGATATGACTGATACCGAACTTGCATTATGCGATTGTCCTGCAGGATGCTCCATAGACCTTATATGTTCCCTTACCGGACGTATCGATCATGTTCTTGCCAACCTCGGCCTTCTTGTGAGGTTCAGGGAAGAAGGCTATGATATTGCCGCAACGGACGGAATGACTGATGTTATTCCGCTTATCGGAGAGAATAAGGTGACTGTCGAAGGAGTGTGGGATGATGATGTGGCAGTATCGCTCATTCCATTTGCCAATGGCATAGTTGAAGGTGTGTCAGTCGAAGGCCTTGAATACCCGCTTGACAATCAAGATATCACGGCGGTAAGTTCTCTGACCATATCCAACAAACCCGTCCCGGGAACAGAACATTTTACGGTAAAGGCCCTGTCCGGAAGACTTCTTATTACGATTACAAAAAGTCTGTAAACATCTGTGTTTATTGGCTGTGTGGGGATTTTTACCTGTTGAGATCTGTTTTTTTACCCTTCGAAAATGAGACTTGCGGCTATTGATTGAGACTTGCCTGCCGTCTATAATTAAGCTACTTAAACTATGTGTTTCCGCATGATGAACGGTCCGCTTGGCGGGCCGTTTTTTATTGCCCGGAAAAGAAAGGAAGAAAGAATGGAAAAAAAGAGTTTTAAGGAGTTTGAGGAGTGGGCAGCAGAAGGTGTTAAGGAGTATCTTCCGAACAAGTTCAAGGACTGCAAGCCATCGTTTGAGGTGATAACCAAGCATTCCGGATGCTATAACGGAATGTATATGAAGACCAAGGGAGAGAACATCTCAAGCGTCGTCAATATGGACCAGTTCTATTCTCTCTATCTCGGAGGGACACCTGATGAGGATCTGCTGAGGGATATGGCCCGTGTGATCACCGTAATGAGACCTGTCGGGATGAGAGACAGCAGCAGTATCATCCTGGATTATAAGCAGGTAAAGAAGAATCTTTTTGTCAGGATCGTAAGCAAGGATGTGGCTGCCGGTTCTCTCAAGGATTATCCGACTTATGAGACTGATGAATTCCTGCTTACTTATAATGTCAGGGTCAGATTCACCGGTGATACATACGGTTCTCTGACGATCGACGGTGACATGATGAAGCGTTACGGGGTGACGAAGGAGACTCTTCACAAAGATGCGATGGCCAGCAGTGCAAAACTGTTCCCGGCTTGCTATGACACGTGTGAGGAGATAATCGGAAGATTGGCCGGCGATGATGCCGGAAAGGGTACAGATCACATTCCCGAGTGTATAAGGAAAATGATCATTGTCTCGGATAGGTACGGTAAGACCGGATCGGCTGTACTGTTCTATCCTGATACTCTCGAGAGGATCAGCCGCAAGCTTGACGGGGATTTCTTCGTGCTTCCGTATTCCGAGCTCAGTACGATCGCTTTCCCGGTAAGATATGAAGACTGTCTGGAAGAATATCTGAGGTTCATCTGCAGTACTTATGACCCGAATAACGACGGTATAGTGCTGTCGCATAACCTCTACCGTTATGATTCTGCGTCAAGGCAGCTCTCCGTGGCTGTTCAGACTGTATGACGGGGGTGATGATATGAGAACCGGGACAAGGAGAATCGTGGCGCTTCTGGCTGTTATATGCATCCTGATAACACAGTTATCGGCATCCCTTGCAGCCGGCTGGATATCAGTGGAGAAGAATCTCAGGTCGCCGCTCGGGGCTGAACTGGTCGATGTGAACATCAGGAACGTCGGCAAAAGGATATCCAACGTCTGCTATGATCTGCAGTGCGAATATCCTACATCGCTGTATCAGCTGACTGCGAACGGTGTCAGGCATGATGCTCTGTGCGTTGCAGCCAAGAGGACAACACCGGGAGACGGGGGTAAAGTATATAAACTCGATCTGTCCGGTCTTAAGTCGTGTCAGGGTGAGAATTCGAGGCTTCTTGAAGCATCGGCCAATCTTACCGAAGCAGATGCAGGTTATTCTGTATGGTGGAATGCCTACAGGTATTCTGATCTGGCGAAGTACAATGATGAACAGATCATGCGTAAGATCGCGTGGCTTATCGAGGACGGCAACTGGACTTATTATCCTCTTAAGCAGCAGTATTCCGCATCTGATCTGTATTCGGGTATCGAACTTGATTATGATGATCCTATCAATGACCCGAAGGTCTACAGGGATCTGGAGATAAGCACTGATGCGCAGGCAAGGTTCAAGGCTTTCGATATTCCGTCGTCACGGGTGGGAGCAAAGATAAGCGGCCTCTACGGTGCCGCGCATGCCATCGCCAGCCGTGTCATATCAGGAGACAGGTATCATCTGTCAGGAACGATCTATTATTCCTTCACACGGACAGAGGCAGATAAGGCGACTTATACGAAGGGTTCCCATTCCGCGTTCGCATACGGCGATGACGGGAACGGCAATGATAATAACAAATACAGAAGGATCCAGTTGATGCAGTATTTCAACATCATCGCCCATGCTCCTGAGTACAAGGGGGATCTGTTCATCTATTCTCCTGACGAGCGGAGCGGCGGAGGTCAGCAGTGGCTCCTGTTCGTTGATAAATATGCCGGTAAGAAGGCATATATCAGGCCTGTTATCGATAAGAAGACTGCGTCGGGAGATGTGATGAACGGTGCCGAATTCACATTGTATGAGGATGCTTCATGCAGCAAAGAAGCAGGCGTTATAAGTGATAAGAATGGATCCGGCGATTATTCGGAATATGTAAACAAGCTTGCGGGTGATGACCAGAAGGACGGACTGCTGCTTCTTGATAACAACAATGACGGAAGCTATACAAAGACAGTGTATTTCAAGGAGACAAAGGCCCCGTCATCGGTGTGTGCAGCCAAAGGCGGTAAGATGCTGCTTGATGAGGGGATCATCGACGGTAATGTGTACTGTATGAATGTTGAATACGGGTATGATACCGGTGCGCTTAAGATCGATATCCGGACGGCCGGTAAGAGTGTATACAGCAAGACATATAAGAATTACGATGCTTTCGATAAGCCGGGGGAAGTGAGACTGGCGAATAACAGACACGGTGACTTCAGGGACGGAGCAGCGCTATACGTGCTTAAGGAATCAGGCAACGGATTTACCGTTACGAATACAGTATTTGAGCTCTATAAAGGAAGTGATACAACTGCCGTTCCCGCTGCTTATTACATGTATAAGGACGGGTGGAGCTGGTTCGCGGACAGGGCAGGAGATAATGAGATAGGTGCCGCATATCCTGTGCTTTTGTCTGCGCAGTATACGCTTGTCGAGGAGTATACGGAGGATTGTTATAAGGATACCGGTATTAGCTATGATGTCGTCAACAGATCCGGGTGGACAGAGACGGGCGATAACAGGTATATGTATACTTTCACGACAGACGGTATGAACAACGGAGATACATTTACGGTCAAGGCCGTAAACGACAGGGTTACATCATCGGTATCAGTTAACAAGAAGTCTGATGACGGGAATATATCGGGAGTAGGATTCGAACTGTATTATCTCGGTAATAAGGATCAGCGGGAGAAGGGCGAAGGCTTGCTCATAGATTCATTTAAGACTGACAAGAACGGTAAGGGCTCAGTTAAGGAACTTCCTCTGGGATGGTACAGGGTCCGTGAAGTTAAGACCGGTGATTACAGTCTGACCTGGGGATCCGGCACCGTTACT
>CADBNJ010000136.1 GCA_902795955.1 Oscillospiraceae bacterium | reverse complement strand
GAATATAAAAAGGCTCCGGGAAGAGCCTTGTAAGGAAAGTCTCCCGGAGCCTTAATTATACCATATTACTCTTTGTCTTTGACTATCTCCTTGATAGATGTGGCAAGGGATGCCATGCCCTGCAGATCTGAAGGAATGATGATCTTCGTTGACTTGCCGTCGCCGACCTTCTCCAGAGCCTCGAGGCCCTTGATGGCGATAAGTCCTTCGTCTGCTCCGACATCCTTGATCATCTGGAGACCCTTAGCCGTAGCTTCCTGCACTGCGAGGATTGCCTGTGCCTGACCTTCAGCCTCCTTGATAGCTGCCTGCTTCTTAGCTTCAGCTCTGAGGATAGCGGCTTCCTTCTCACCTTCTGCAACTCTGATTGCAGATTCCTTCTGACCTTCAGCGATGAGGATCTGCTCTCTCTTCTCACGCTCAGCCTTCATCTGCTTCTCCATCGCGTTCTGGATCTCGCGGGGAGGAATGATGTTCTTGAGCTCGACACGGTTAACCTTGATGCCCCAGGGATCCGTTGCTTCGTCAAGGATCTCTCTCATCTTCGTGTTGATAATGTCACGGCTTGTAAGTGTCTGGTCAAGTTCCAGATCACCGATGATATTACGGAGTGTTGTTGCTGACAGATTCTCGATAGCCATGATAGGACGCTCGATACCGTAAGCATAGAGCTTAGGATCTACGATCTGATAGAACAATACCGTATCGATCTGCATCGTAACATTATCCTTTGTGATAACCGCCTGAGGAGCAAAGTCTGCAACCTTCTCCTTCAATGAGATCTTCTTGGCAACCTTGTCGATGATGGGCCACTTGAAGTGGATTCCCGTATTCCATGTTGCCCTGTATCCGCCGAATCTCTCAACGATAAATGTTGTTGCCTGAGGTACGATCTTGATGCAGCTGATAGCAAGGATAAGTATGATGACCGCAATGACGATGATCGCGATCACACCGCCGTTGATATCGGTGCTCTTTGCTGCTGCCAAAAGTGCTAAATTCATATTCATAAAATTCTCCTTCCGGGTTTTAAATAACCTTGACTACGAGCTTCACGCCTTCCATGGCAAGGACCTTAACCTTCGTTCCTTCTGCGATGTTATTGTCTGCCTTGGCGCTCCACACCTGTCCCATTACCTTGACCTGGCCCTTACCGTCGATGACATCGATATCCTTGATGACGATGCCTTCCTGGCCGATAACGCGGTCCGCATTGGTAGGTACATTCCCCCTGCCCTTACGGTCGATTATAGGTCTGATCCAGATAAAGCAGATAATAAAGCTGATTATGGATACAACGATCATTGTTATGACCTGGGCGAGAACAGGTGCTCCGCAGAGATCCATTACCATTGCAACGCCTGCGCCTACCGCGAACCAGACCGTTGTCAGTCCCAGTGTAGCGCCTTCTATTGCGGCAAAAACAACGAGAAGTATCAACCATAATACCCACATTGGTATAGACATACACAAACCCTCCTTTGCTTTAATATAAAACAGATGCCATTTCCCTTACTCCGGCACCAAGAAAATTATATCTCATGGGAATACCCTTTTCAATAAAAATCGGATGTGCCTCAGTAATAGACACGCTCCAGCGTAAGACCCTTTGCAGGCAGTGTTTTGCCGGCCTTTGAGCGGTCACGGCTGCTGATTATACCGGGTATGCCGGAAGGCTTGATCTTCCCCGTTCCGACATAGTACAAGGTGCCTGCGATTATCCTCACCATGTTGTAGAGGAATGCCTCACCCGTGACTCTGATCTCGATCATCTGCGGATCATCACCGGTCACATCAACCGTTACGGATAATACCTTCCTTACAGTGGTCTTCTGCGATCCTCCCGCGGCACAGAACGCCGCATAGTCATATTCCCCGGCGAAATGAACCGCTGCCTCACGCATCGCATCAATATCACACGCCTGAGCCGAGTGATAGGCATATCTGTCGACGAGAGGTCTTCTCACGGGAGAGCAGTAGATCCTGTAACAGTAAGTCTTCCCTTTGCAGGAGAATCTGGCGGAGAAATCATCATCAACATACATTGCCCTCTTTACGGCGACATCATCCGGAAGATACGCATTGACCGCCAGCGGGATCTTCTCCGCGGGAATGACAAACGGGGCATCATATGAACTCATATGCTCCGACGCATGAACGCCGGCATCGGTTCTCGAACACCCCGTCAATTTTATATCTGTCTTATATACTTCCGTCAGAGCCTTGGTGAGAACTCCCTGTACGGATCTGCCGTTATCCTGGATCTGATAACCGACAAGATCAGTCCCGTCGTACTCACATATAAGCAGGACTCTGTTCATCGGAATTACTTGCCGTTCTTACCGTCGATCGCGCAAGTCATGCCCATCATTGCAGCACCTACGATGCCGGCATCATTACCCATCTGTGCAAGCCTGACCTCAGTCTTGGGAACACCGGGACCGAAATAAGGGCGTGACATCGTCTTCTCTCTCATGGGAATGAGGAGAGGATCACCTTCGTTGCACACGCCGCCGCCTACAACGAGAACCTCGGGCATGAATGTGTTGATGGCATTAGCCAGACCGTCTGCAAGATAATCCGTGTATTTATCGATAACTTCCTCTGCAACCTTGTCACCCTCTCTCTGGGCAACGAAAGCGATCTTTGCATTGGAATGACCGGTCTCCTCAATGAGCCTGTTCATGACGGAATCAGGGTT
>CADBNJ010000135.1 GCA_902795955.1 Oscillospiraceae bacterium | reverse complement strand
AGGAGTGAATTGGCAACATTGTTGCCGTCTCCGAGGTATGCCAGCTTCAGGCCCTTAAGATCACCCTTGTGCTCCTTGATGGTGAGGAGGTCGGCAAGCATCTGCGTTGGGTGCTGATCGTCGGACAGACCGTTGATGACCGGAACTGAACCGTATCTTGCCAGATCAACGATATCCTGGTGGGCAAATGTCCTGATCATGATGCCGTCCACCATTCCGGACAGGACGTGTGCGGTGTCATATATCGTCTCGCCCCTGCCGATCTGAATGTCGTGGTTGGACAGGAAGAGTGCCTGGCCGCCCAGCTGGTACATTCCGACCTCGAATGAGACGCGTGTTCTTGTGGATGACTTGGTGAAGATCATTGCAAGGGACTGCCCCTCCAGATAGTGATGAGGGATGCGTGCCTTTGTCTTTGCCTTCATGTCGACGGCAAGGTCAAGGAGCTTGCCTAATTCTTCTATCCCAACGTCTTCGTGAAAATCTATATAATGCTTCATGTCATTTACCTCACTTATTCTTGCTTTCCTCTTTGAGGATCTTCTCGAGTGCCGATACAAAAGACAATGCCTCGTATTTGGCGATCGTGAGCGGAGGGGCGATCCTTATGGTGGATGTTCCTATCGCACTCACCAGGAAGCCTTTTTTGAAGAGTACGGATCTCATCATGGAAGCTGATATCAGCGAGCTGAATTCGATTCCGATGAGAAGGCCCCTGCCTCTGACCTGAACGATCTGGGGATACTTCTGAGCGAGCCTCTGGAGCTCCTCCATCATTACATCACCGACATAATCCGCGTTGGACAGAAGACCCTCTTCAGTGATGATGCCGAGAACAGCATTGCCTGCCGCCATTGCCAGCGGATTGCCGCCGAATGTCGAACCGTGATCGCCCACATGGAATCCCGATGCAACTTCATCGGTGCAGAGTGTCGCACCGATCGGCACGCCGCCTGCAAGCCCTTTGGCAAGAGTCATGATATCGGGCTTTACTCCATAATGCTCATAGCAGAACAGCTTGCCGGTACGTCCGACGCCCGTCTGGATCTCGTCATCGATGAAGAGTATGCCCTTCTCGTTGCAGAGCTGGCGTACTGCAAGAACAAAGTCGGGTGCTGCGGGATGAACGCCGCTCTCTCCCTGAATGAGTTCGAGCATGATGGCAGCCGTCTTGTCCGTTACTGCCGCATAAAGCTCGTCGATGTTATTGAATTCGATGTATTTGAATCCGGGCGTAACGGGCTCGAAAGGCGTTCTGAACTTCTCCTGACCGGTGGCTGATATAGTCGCCATTGTCCTGCCGTGGAAGCTCATCTTGGCCGTTATTATCTCGTACCTGTCCTCACCCTTGTAGTGGAAGTAACCGCGTGCGAGCTTGATCGCAGCCTCGTTTGCCTCAGCACCGGAGTTGGAGAAGAATACCTTGTCCGCGAAGCACTTCCTGCACAGATTGTATGCAAGCTCGCTCCTGCCGGGGATGTAGTAATAGTTTGAGCAGTGGATCAGCTTCTTTGCCTGCTCGGCGATAGCCTTCGTCAGTACGGGGTGGCCGTGGCCTACCGAGTTAACGGCGATACCGCCGATCATGTCCAGATACTTGTTGCCTTCCGTATCATACAGATATGAGCCCTTGCCTTTTACAAAAGCGACATCAAGAGGTGCGAACACCTGCATGCAGTATTTCTTATCGTAATCCTTTGTCAGATAAAGGTCATTTTCTATACTCATAATCATTCCTCTTTTCTTTTACGATCATCGTTCCTATGCCGTTCTCCGTGAATATCTCAAGGATGAGGCTGTGCGGGATGCGTCCGTCGATAATATGGGCGCGGTTAACACCCCGCCGGACTGTGTCGAGGCACCCGTTGATCTTCGGGATCATGCCTCCGGAGATAATACCGCGGTTTATGCAGTCTTCGATGTCGTGCTCATCAAGTACGGGGATAATATGGTTCTCTCCGTCGTCCTTCTTCTCGAGGACGCCGCCCACATCGGTAAGGATCATGAGCTTCGATGCCTGAAGTGCCACAGCGACTTCTGATGCGACTGTATCGGCGTTGATATTGTAGCTCTCGCCCTGCTCGCCCATGCCGATAGGGGCTATGACAGGGATGTATTCATCGTTTGCCAGCATTGACAATACGGTGGTATCGATATTCTTGATCGTTCCTACATATCCGATATCGACCGGATTGCCTTCGGGATCGACCGTCATCTTCTCAGCCTCGATGAGCTGGCCGTCAATGCCTGAGATACCGATCGCCTTTGCACCCTTGGCGCACAGGTTGCTGACTATCTCCTTGTTCGTCTTGCCGATCAGCACCATCTGCGCTATCTGCATGGTGTCGGAATCGGTGTATCTTAAGCCGTTCACAAAGTGTGACTCCACATTGACTCTCGACAGCATGTTGTTGATGTCGGGTCCGCCGCCGTGAACGAGTATCGGGTTGATGCCGATATATTTGAGAAGGACGATGTCATCCATAACGGATTGCTTGAGGTCTTCGTTGATCATGGCATTGCCGCCGTACTTGATAACGATCGTCTGTCCTCTGAGCTTCTTGATATAGGGAAGAGCTTCGATAAGGATATGAGCCTTATCGACCTTGGATTTCATGTCTTCGCCAATGAAAGGAGGGATCTTCTCGCCCATTGTCATACACCTCTTACCATGTTTTTAAGTCCGGTATCCTCAGGGAGACCGAACATGCAGTTAGCTGCCTGGATTGCCTGAAGAGCCGCTCCCTTGCCGAGGTTGTCCTGGGCAGAGAACAGCTTTATGACGCCCGTCTCCGGGTCATAAAGGCCGTTAACGTCAATATAATTAGAACCATAGACCGATTTTACATCAGGAAGGTTCTTATTAGTGAGAACTCTCACAAACGTCTCATTATTGTAAAACTCCTGATATACTTCATTGATCTTCTCACTCGTTACTCCCTCGAAAGCGGCAGAAGGCTTCGCATAGATGCTCGCAAGCATGCCCCTCTTGAAAGGTGCGAGGTGGGGAGTGAAGGTGACATTCTTAACAGTCTTGCCGCTGCCTGCCTTGGCTGACAGGAAGCCGCACTGTTCGGCGATCTCCGTGGTGTGCCTGTGGCCTACTGCACCGTAGGGCTTGAATGCCTCATCGGTCTCGCAGAAAGCATAAGCCAGATCTGATTTCCTTCCTGCTCCCGATACGCCGGATACTGCATCGATTATTATGCTGTCAACATCTATCAGGCCCTGTGTCAGGAAGGGTGCCAGAGCGATCAGGGAGCATGTGGGATAACATCCCGGGTTGGCAACAAGCCTTGCCGTCTTAAGCTCATTCCTGTAGAACTCGGGCAGACCATAGACAGCCTCCTCCAGCAGTTCGGGATGAGGGTGTTCGAGCTTATATGACTTCTCGTATGTGGCCAGATCCTTATATCTGAAGTCACCGCTGTGATCTATTACCCTCGCACCGTTCTCCAGCAGTACGGGAACCGTCTTGGATGATACGCCGTGGGGAAGTGCCGTGATGACCAGATCGGAATCCCCGGCGATCTGAATGTAGTCTCCTTCTTCCAGTATGATATCGCACACGCCCTTATATACGGGATATATATCCGAGAAAGCCTTGCCTGCAAAGCTCTGGGAAGTAAGATGAATAATTTCTGCATAAGGATGAGCGCAGAATCCTCTTACCAGTTCAGCTCCCACATATCCTGTGGCGCCTATAATACTTATTTTTATCTTTTTGTTGTCCGGCATAAAACACTTCCTCACATTACCATTGATGATTTATGCAATATAATGCATAAAAATACAAAAGTCAACTTTTTATACGCCTTTACGGGCAGAATTGTGGCAACCGTTGAAAAATGCACAAATTTATATGCGGGCAATATCGACTTTTTGTGGAAATCGCATATCAAATCATATATAATCGATAACGGATGTTTAATCTGATACCAAATCGAAGGAGGAAAAACTGATGGAAAAATATTCCGCAGACAAGATCCGTAACATCGCTTTGTTCGGCCACGTCGGTTCAGGTAAGACCACTCTGGCAGAAGCCATGTTATATTGCACCAAAACCACCGACCGCCTTGGTAAGATCACCGACGGCAACACTGTAATGGACTTTGACCCTGAAGAGATCAAGCGTCAGATGTCTGTAGCAGCCAAGGTTGCAGCCTGTGAGTACAAAGGCAGCAAGATCAATATCATCGATACTCCCGGTGACTTTGACTTCCTGGGTGAAGAGATGGCTGGTATCAGAATCGCCGACAGCGGT
>CADBNJ010000134.1 GCA_902795955.1 Oscillospiraceae bacterium | reverse complement strand
GTATCATAGGAGGACAGATTGATGTCGAAATCGAACTCCACCGACTCGGTAACACCTATCACGAGGTCCTTGAAGGCTATATCAAATCTGGATCTGACGGTCTGTCTGTCGGCGTCGGTCACATACTGGAGGAATGACTCGAGTATCACTCCTTCGGCCACCTGCCGGCCCATGATCTTCTTCATTCCGTCAGTAAAATACAGGCGTTCTTCCTTGGGATTATATACAAAACCACACAGAATAAAAGGCGTTAGAAGCGGCATGAATTCATTCATGCATGTGATACCGTAAATCTCGAGCATCTCATCTCTGCTCGTAAATAGATCCTGACCTTGCGCCGCCATGCCAAACAAACTCCCTGTGAGATGATAATATATATTCTAACAGATTAATCCCGCGATTTTAAGTGGCTTTTAGCTATGCGGTTATACAGGTCCTTGCGGTTAAGCCCGGTCAATTCCGCTATCCTGGAGGATGCCTCTTTGGTCGACAAACCGCTGTCTATAAGATCTCTTGCCATTTTGTCGATATCTTCGCCGCTCAATTCCGCGGCGCTTTCTCCTTCTGTTACAGGTTCAAGACAAATTACGAATTCACCCTTCGGAGGCGTGTTCCCGAAGTACTCCGCCGCCTCTTCCACAGTAAACCGCAATACCTGCTCATACTTCTTTGTAAGTTCGCGGCAGAATGCAGCCCTGCTTCCTCCGAATCCCGTCCTGATCAGTTCTTCTATCAGCTTGTTCAGCCTGTGAGGTGCTTCATAGATTATGATCGTCTCCCTTACCTGCCTCAGCGCTTCAAGCCTCTTCTTCCTCGGCCCGTTCTCCGAAGGCAGGAACCCCTCGAAATGATAATGCCTCGTATCAAGGCCGCTTAATACAAGCGCAGTGATACAGGCAACGGGACCCGGAACGGCTGACACGTCTATCCCCTCTTCTATACACAGCTTAACAAGGTCTTCCCCCGGATCGCTTATCGACGGCATGCCGGCATCCGATACAAGGCAGACCGTCTGCCCTTCCTTCATCTTACCGATAAGCACCGGTCCTTTGGCAGCCTTGTTATGCTCATGATATGAGAAGAGCCTGCCGGTTATCCCCAGAGACTGGAGAAGAAGTCCGGTACGCCTGGTATCTTCACAGGCGATTATATCCGCGCTGCCCAACACCTCGACGGCTCGCTGTGAGATATCCCCGAGATTTCCGATCGGTGTTCCTACCAGATAAAGCAATCCTTGTGTTCTCCTTCGTATATTTCAGTTATCCTCTGCGCCGGTCTGACTGAACCTTCGCATTCTTCATTAAGTATCAGCGGCGGCAGTACCGTAAGCTGCGATGATGTGCCGCCCGCTTTGCCTGCGATCAGGAAAGAGGATGCATTTCGATCCGCCAGCGGATGAACGGTCATGAGCTTGACCGGACTTATGTTATATGACGTCATGAGGTTTATCATCTCGGCGAGCCTGCCCGCCTTCATTACCATGACTATATGGCCCGAAGACGGAATGACTCTTGCTTTGGCGGCTTTGATGAAATCTTCGGCGTTCCCGTTCTCCTCGAACCTTCCTGCCAGCTTCTCTTCGGATGATGCGGATGCGTCGGTCTTGTTGCCTTTGCTCTCGCTGAAGAACGGAGGATTGGTGAAGACCACATCGTACTGCTTCATCCTGACTTCGTCAGGCAGCTTCCTTATGTCGCAGTTGAAAGCTCTCACCCTGTCCGCAATATTATTTGCTTCTATATTCTTCCTGAGAACACCGCACGAAGACTCCATGATCTCGCAGCAGTCTATCTCACTGTCAGGCAGCCGGGCCGCGACACACATAGATGCGCCTCCGCACCCGGATCCGAGCTCAAGGAAAGAAGTCTTCTTATATGTACCGTCTTTGGCTCTTCTGGCAAATGACGCGGCAAACCACGCGAGCAGGACACTGTCCGTTCCGAATCTGAAGCCGTTCTTCTGCTGGTAAAGAACAAAATCACGTCTTCCTATATGATCGAGCGTCAGGCCTTCACTGCCCATATCACTGCTCTTTGCCGCCGTGATCGACAAAATCGTTCTGACGCATCGCCTTGGGCTTTCCGTCATCGTTCTGTCTGGAGGGACAGCTGTCACACTTGCCGCCGCTTCCGCAGTCGGGATTAAGAGGCGCTATGTCATCCCACTTGAACTTCTCGATCGCAGTTGTCTCGTCGTTGGAGAACTTTACGGACACTACATCCGATATCAGCTCCACGTCCGAGACTATGCCGACACCCATCGGAGTCCTTATCCTCTTGCCAACTTTGGGAAGGCGCTTTATGGAATCCTCATATGCTTCCTTCTCATACTGCAGGCAGCACATAAGACGGCCGCACGCGCCGTTGAGCTTGCCGGGATTGAGAGCCAGTCCCTGGTCTCTTGCCATCCTGAGAGTAACGGGAGCAAAATGGTTAAGGAATGTGCAGCAGCACATTTCCCTTCCGCATATTCCGATTCCGCCGACGAGCTTTGCTTCGTCTCTCGAACCGATCTGTCTTAACTCTATCCTGACCCTGAATGCGGCGGCCAGAGCCTTGACCAGCTCCCTGAAGTCCACCCTGTTGTCGGCCGTAAAATAGAAGACCACCTTCTTGCCGTCAAAGGCGAATACCGTATCGCACAGATTCATCTCGAGGCCCAGCTCATCAATAAATTTCTGGCACTTCACGAAAGCATCGGCTTCCTTCACCAGCTTCTCTTCATATATCTTCTCCTCCGCTGCAGTAGCCTTGCGCAGGACCGGTATGAGGGAGTCACCCGTTTTGTCCTCGGGGATGACATAGGGCGACTCGATAACGTGAGCCATATCCTCCCCGAGATTTGTATTTACCATTACCTTGTCGCCTATCTTAAGGCTCAATCCGTCACATCTGAACCTGTATACCTTGCCGGCCTCTCTGAACCTGCAGTTAACCACCTTTGTCATTTGTTGAACTCCTTATGTATCTTAAGCATCATTACGGCGACAGTACCGTCGTAATTAACATTCACCTTCCTGTCGGACACGAACCCTCCTATATATTCGAGAGCCCTGCCCAATTCTTTCTGTGTGATCCCGCTGTTGACCACGACAAAACGCTCCAGCCTCGCCCGGTCGCCTTCAAATCTTATCGACTCGCAATCTATGTCCGATACAAGCCTCATCAGATCCCCGAGAAGCCATATCATCAGTATCACCGGCTCCAGGTACCTGTCCTTGTACTCGCCGAAGATCTCATCAGCCCTCTTCAGTGTCCCGGTGATCCCCGTTCCCGGCAGATCCAGGATAAGATCCATGACATCTGCCTTAAGATTGGCGAAAGTCTCGTCATCGGCGAGCTTTAACGCTCTTCCGGGTATACCGTCCGCGAAGTCAGCCATCACGTCTGCTGCCGCATCATCAATATCCTTGCCTGCGGACTTAAGGATCTGCTTAACCTCTTCATTGCTGTAACGCCTGATCTTATATTCCGCCGCACGCGACTTGATCGTCGGGAGCAGTGTGTCCGTATTCGTTACCTCGAATATGAATACAACGTCCTCCGGAGGCTCTTCTATCGACTTAAGAAGTGCATTCTGCGACTCTTTGCCGAGGTAGTTGCCGTTGATGAGATATACTTTGTTCGGAGAGAACCTGGGCGCCGTCTCATAATCGCCGACCACGAGATCTCTTATCCTCTCGACTGATATTACGGAGCCTTCCTTCTCCGGCTCAACCCTGACAAGATCGGGATTCGTATTATTCTCTGAGTAAATGCAGCTCCTGCATTTACCGCACGCTCCGTTCCTGCCCGGCTCCTGACACAGGAATCCCCGTGCCAGTTCTCCGGCGATCAGAGTCTTGCCGCTTCCTTCCGGGCCTGACACGATATAGGTATTGCCCCTCTTGGACATTACCTCCGACGCCATTCTTGCCTTGAGCGCATCCTGACCTGTTATCCTGTCAAATCCCACCTGCTTATATTAACTCCGTTCTCTCAATACAGATTCCGTCTTATCTCTTATTACACTGAAGATCTCTTCCGGCGTTCCTGATGCATCCACCTTGAAGACCCTGTCAAAGGAACCTGCAAGCTCAAGGTAACCCTGTCTTACCTTCTGCTGGAATCCGGTTCCCAGTGCTTCCATGCGGTCATCCCCGTCTCCTCTGATCCCGCGCCTCTTGAGCGCCTCTTCGGGATCGATATCAAGAAGGAACGTAATATCCGGCTCAAGACCTGACGTTGCCGTAAGATTAAGTGACTTGACCATCCCGGCACCAAGTTCCCTCGCATATCCCTGATAAGCATATGTTGAATCGAAGAACCTGTCACATATGACGATCTTCCCGTCATCCAGAGCAGGTCTTATCAGCTCTCTCACGATCTGTGCCCTTGCCGCCTCGAACAACAACAATTCACACACGGGATCCATCCCGTCGTTCTTCTTATCCAGCAGGACATTCCTTATCTTCTCGCCGACAACGGTTCCTCCGGGCTCTCTGAGGAGCACGACCTCATTGCCTGTGCTGCCGAGATGATCGGACAGAAGCTTTATCTGGGTGCTCTTCCCGCACCCGTCTATCCCCTCAAAAGTGATGAACAGTCCTCTACTCATGCTCATCCTATCTTGATATTCTTGATATCCGCGATATCAAGGTATATCTCCTTGGTGATACGCGCGTTGTCGCTTCTGATGTCTTCCAGCGTCTCTTCCGCCTTCACTGCCTTCTGGTTTACGGAGAAGGAGGAATTGTCCTTGTTGTTCTTCCTGGGCTGCCTCTTGTCATTCCTGAACTTCTTGGAAGACTGCTGATTGCCGCCGTTATTGTTGCCGCTGTTGTTATTGTTATTATTATTGTTGTTGAACTTCTTGTTCCTGGGAGCTGAAGATGTCTGCTCCCCGTCAGCATTCTTGTTCTCGTTCTTATTCTCGTTCTTCTTACGGTTCTTATCGTAATTATTGCCGTTATTACCGTTGTTATTGCGGTTGCCGTTATAGTTACGCCTCTTGCCGCGGTAACCGTTCCTGTTACCGTTCTTCTTAGCGCTGCCGCCTGCATTATTATTGTTATTACTTACGTTCTCCGCCATTTTGACCTCCGTAGCTTAAAGGCTTGAATCCATATTATAAATAATCCCGTACTAAACTTCAAATTCCCATGATATCCTCTTCACGCTCTTGTCATCCGGAACGGCTGTGTCACACTCCATGATATCCTTCATCGGGATCAATACGAAAGCCCTCTCCTTATATCTTGGGTGAGGAACAGTCAGTTCCTCCGTATCGATCTTCCTGTCCCCATAGAAGATTATATCAATATCTATCGTCCTGGGTCCCCATCTTATCTCCCTTACCCTGTGAAGCCCGTTCTCTATCTCCTGTGTGCCGCGGAGCAGTTCCATGGGGCTGAGCACGGTATCAATGAGAACGCAGATATTATAGAAATAATCCTGATCCTCATACCCCACCGGTTCAGTCTCATACATCCCCGAGAGCCTTACGTTGCTCACTCCCGGCATCCCGGCAATGAGCCTTACCGCCTTCTCTATGTTGGCTTTGCGGTCACCCATATTGCTGCCGATGCTCAGCAGGACCTCATTCGTGTCATTGCCTGTCACGGGTCACCGTCACCTCCATTGTCTCAAATTTACCCTCGATCGGACATTCGGGCTTGCTGACCGTCACAGATACGCTCAGCGCCCCGTGTGCCAGGTAGAGCACCTCGCCGGCGATCACATATGCCAGATGTTCGATCAGATTGCCGCTGTCAGATTCCACTATGTCCCTGATCCTGCCGTAGATCACCGAATAATCACAGGTATCATTGAGGTCATCCGTTACCTTGCCTCTTATGTTCTCAAAATATATCTCGCATGACACTGCGAAAGTCTGTCCTTTCGCCTTCTCCTCGGGGAAACATCCCGTATGCCCGAAGAATTCCATGTTCTTAAGTCTTATTATGTCCATTTACTCATCCTCACAGATCCTGTCAAATACCGCAAGTCCGGCCTTAAGCTCCTTTATCCTGTGGCTCCTTATTACCGAAGCCCCCTGCAATGCTGCAAATAAGGCCAGCGCATCCGAAGCACTGTCCCTTGCCGCGGCGTCATCACCGCAGCCTGTAAGCTCTGCGACTATCCTTTTCCTCGATGCGGCGTATAGTACGGGGTATCTTCCGCCCGTGATCCTGTGGAGCTCCTTTGTTATCTCAAGATCCTGCTGTCTTGTCGTTCCGAATCCGATCCCGGGATCGATGATGATACGGTCCTCGCTTACCCCGCGGGATATGGCATGATCGATATTTGCCGTTAACTCCTTCTTGATCCTGCCGTAAATATCACCCGTGCACGCCCCGTTATTGCGGCAGTTGAACATCACCACAAGGTGGGTACCGTATTCCGCAGCCACATCCGCCAGGCCGGATGACTTAAGATCTCCGCTGATATCATTGATGATACTGCAGCCTGCCTCTGCCGCCGCTCTTGCCACCACCGGCTTTGTGGTATAGGCAGACAGTATGACATTCTCTCCTCTCAGCGCCTCGAACACGGGGATGACTCTCCTTATCTCCTCCTCATCATCAACGGGAGTAAATCCGGGTCTGGTGGATTCTCCCCCGATATCAATGATATCCGCACCGTCATCGATCATCTGCCGGGCATGACTTACGGCCTTGTCATGTTCAAAGAACAATCCTCCGTCCGAGAAAGAATCGGGAGTACAGTTAAGTATTCCCATGATGAGAGTCCTGTGTGTAAACCTTCTGTCGTAATCCTTGTTCATCAGGTACCGGTTCTCTGCCTGTTGATGAGCGCCAGCGCTTCGTTGCGCGTCCTCAGATCCGTTCTGCATCCGCCGCGCATTGCCGATGTGACAGTCTTGGATCCGGGCTTTCTGATCCCTCTCATCGTCATGCACAGGTGCTCTGCCTCTATCACGACGCAGACAGACCTGGCATTGACAGCTTCGATTATCTTATCGGCGATCTCGGATGTGAGCCTCTCCTGAACCTGGGGCTTGCGCGATAAAGTGTCTACTATCCTGGCAACCTTGGACAGACCGAGGATCTTGCCCTCCCTGGGAATATATACTACGTGTGCCTTGCCGTGGAAAGGCAGCAGATGGTGCTCGCACATGGAATAGAAGGGAATGTCACCTATGAGTATCATCTCATCGTTGCCGGGTTCAGTGAAGACCTTGACGTCTTCACTGATATCCCTGTGAAGTCCCGAGAATATCTCGGCATACATCCTTGC
>CADBNJ010000133.1 GCA_902795955.1 Oscillospiraceae bacterium | reverse complement strand
TCCTCGTTCTTCAGGTCGCCGTCGATCGTCTTGGGGCAGCCGATCACCTGGATGCCTGTGCCCTTTGCAGCCATGTACTCAGCGAGAGTCGCTGCGTTTGTGTTGGAGTCGTCACCGCCGATGATGACGATAGCGGTAAGGCCGTTCTTCTTTGCATTCTCTGCAACGATGTTGAACTGCTCCTCTGTCTCGAGCTTTGTTCTGCCGGATCCGATGATGTCGAATCCGCCTGTATTCCTGTATGCATTGATGAACTCGTCGTCAAATACAACATAGTCGTTCTTGAGAAGTCCGTCGGGACCGCCCTTGAATCCGTAGAGAACATTGTCCTTGTCTGTAGCCTTCAATGCGTCGTAAAGTCCTGTGATAACGTTGTGTCCGCCGGGAGCCTGTCCGCCTGAGAGGATAACTCCTACGACCTGCTTCTTTGCTGCTGATGTGTTTGCACCCTTCTCGAAAGTGATCTCGCACTTGCCGTATGTGTTGGGGAAGAGGGCAGCGATCTTGTCCTGATCTGCAACGCTCTGTGTAGCGGCGCCTTCCTTGACGGAGATCTCGGAGATACCGTTCCTGAGCATACCGGGAAGCTTAGGCTGGTACTCGTATCTTGCTGTCTGCAATGGTGATAAATTCATAATCAGTACTCCTTTGCACTAATATTTTTAATAACCAACATATAGTAAAATATTTCCGCATGATTGTAAATGAAGAATTGTAATAATAGTGTCGTATATTTAATATATTTGATATAATAGCCTTATGAAAGGGATCATCGAAGCATTTAAGAACCTGTTCTACAGGATGGCTCACATCGGACTTTGGACAAACAAGTCCGATGTGGCTTTGTATGTCGGAGCAATTGTTTTTGTAATAATGCTGGTGATCAATACGCTGGGATTCGTCCTGATCTCATGGTTTGCCAAGATACCCGTTACGTTTGTCCTGAAGAACATGAACGATCT
This sequence comes from Oscillospiraceae bacterium, assembly GCA_902795955.1. Classification (GTDB taxonomy): domain Bacteria; phylum Bacillota; class Clostridia; order Saccharofermentanales; family Saccharofermentanaceae; genus Saccharofermentans. The sequence goes on along the minus strand of CADBNJ010000133.1, from coordinate 4,790 downwards.
TCAGATCGCCCTGTTCTGGTTCCTTCTGTTCCATACTCTGGGGATGACATTCTTCATTACGATGCTGTTCGTTAACCTGTATCAGAGGCTTGTTTTCGAGCCGGTAAGGGACATCAAGACAGAACTTGCAGGGATCATGAGAAGCGAATTGTCCGAGTATTATGTATCGGGCAAGATCAGCCAGCCGTTCAGGAATCCGGACAGTGCAATAACATGGGAAGACCAGGTCAAGTTCTATGTCGATGCGGCGCTTGTCGAGAAGTACATGGATGAATTGACGGGGTGCTTCAACCGTAAATATTTCTCATACAAGCTGACTGCGTATATGGATCTTCAGAAGCTGTCAGGTCTTACTACATATTCCCAGGTGAAGAAGTACGGCACAGATTCATATGCGATCTTCATGATCGATATCGACCATTTCAAGAGCGTTAACGACGATTACGGTCATGCTGCAGGTGACTTCGTGCTCCGCGATGTGGGCAAGCTGCTCAGGGATATCTGCGGAGATAACGGCGTTGTTGTCAGGAACGGCGGTGAAGAATTCGTTATAGTTTATTGTGAGAAATACCCTTATGATTTCGCATCGCTTGCAGAGCAGATCAATCAGGGGTTCAGGGATAAGATCAAAGTCCCGTCATCTGCGACAATGAGGGGAAGGAATGTTACATGTTCCATTGGTTTTGTTAAATATCCTTTCTATAACGGTGCCGACAGCATCCTGACGCTCGAGCAGCATGTTGATCTTGCGGATATGGCCATGTACATATCCAAGCAGACGGGTCGTGACAGATGGTATGAGCTTGTCGCGCAGCGTGAACTGACGGACAAGGTGGATATGGTGCTTTACACAAGCGACATAGATTACGGCATCAAACGCGGATTCTATCAGCTGAGGCACAAGGACGATGTCAGATAAGGATCTCCGTTGCGTCAGGCATTTATCAAGATGACAAGTAAAACTACTTGACACCACTTGCGGTGTCTGTTATTATTTGCCTTGCTTACGGGGAGGAGTCTGCCATGAAGTCATATACAGATGCTTTGCTGCTTGATTTTTACGGCAATCTCCTGACTGATAAGACAAGGAGCACGCTGGAGCTCTATCTTGATGATGATCTCACGCTGGCAGAGATAGCCGACAGCGAGAATATATCAAGGCAGGGCGTGCACGATACGGTTAAGAGAGGTCTTAACCAGCTTCGGGAATTTGAGAGCAAGCTGGGACTGGCGGATAAGTTCTCGTCACAGATGGCGATCATCAACGAAGCGATAGAACTGATCGATAATAATGATCCTGAGGGCGCGAGAGCACTTCTGGAAGCGTTGAAGACGGAGATATAAGTAATAATGTTTGAGAGTTTGTCAAGTAAGCTTCAGAGCATAACGGCCAAGATGCGCGGCAAGGCGCGTGTTACCGATGATGACATCAAGGAGATGATGCGTGAGATACGTATGGCCCTCCTTGAAGCCGATGTTAACTACGGCGTAGTCAAGACATTTGTTGCCGAGATGAGCGAGAAGTGCAAGGGCGTTGACGTTCAGGGCTCCTTCACTCCCGGCCAGCAGATAGTTAAGATCGTAAGAGACTCGCTTACCGAACTTCTCGGTACGGGCGAATCCAAGCTGGCAATATCATCAACGGGATTTACGACGATCATCCTTTACGGTCTTCAGGGTGCAGGTAAGACAACAACTGCGGTCAAGCTTGCCAAGCTCCTCAAGAAGGACGGCAAGAAGCCGATGGTCGCATCAGTTGACGTTCACAGACCGGCTGCTGCAAGACAGCTTGAAGTCCTTGCAAAGGGTGTTGGAGTAGACTGCTACATCCATCCCGAATGTACCGATGCCGTTCAGATCGCCAATGAGGCTGTGGACAAGGCAAAGTACCTTCTGTGCAATTATCTCATCGTCGATACTGCAGGACGTACTGTCGTTGACGATGAACTCATGGAAGAGCTCGCTCTGATCAATAAAGCCGTTAATCCTACGGAGAAGCTTCTCGTAGTGGATGCCATGATCGGTCAGGAAGCCGTTAATGTTGCGCAGAGCTTCGAGGAAGCGATCGGTATGGACGGCTTCATCATGACCAAGCTCGACGGTGATGCCAGAGGCGGTGCCGCACTCTCGATCCGTAAGCTTACCGGCAAGCCGATCAAATACATCTGCGTAGGCGAGAAGGTTGACGCTATAGAGACTTTCTATCCTCAGAGAATGGCAGACAGGATACTCGGAATGGGCGACGTGATCTCACTTATCGAGAGAGCATCTGTCAACGTGGACGAGGAAGAGGCAAGGAAGCAGCTCGGCCGTATGATGAATAACGAGTACGACCTGAACGACCTGTATAACCAGTTCCAGCAGATGAGGAAGATGGGCTCTCTCAAGGATCTCGTAGGTATGATCCCCGGCGCACCCGGCAAGGTAAAGGAAGATGACATCGATGACAGGATCATCGACCATAATATGGCCATCATCTCTTCGATGACCAAGAAGGAGAGGAAGAACCCCAAGCTCCTCGATGCAAGCAGGCGTAAGAGGATAGCTCAGGGTGCCGGCGTAGCCGTCGCTGATGTCAACAAGCTCATGCAGCAGTACGAGACTTCAGCCAAGATCATGAAGCAGATGAGCAAGGGCGGACTCCGCCTGCCCAAGGGCCTCGGCGGATTGGGTGGTCTCAAGGGCCTCGGCGGACTCGGAGCGCTCGGAGGAGGAGGTCTCGGCGGACTCGGCGGAGGCAAGAAGAAGCCCAAGCACAAGAAGGGCAGAAGATAATTAAGTTATCCCCGCCGGACATACCGGCGTGATAAATAAAAAAAGAAACAAATTAATTTGGAGGAAGACAAAATGGCAGTAAAGATTCGTTTGAGAAGAATGGGTAAGAAGAAGGCACCTTTCTACAGAGTAGTAGTTGCAGATTCCAGATATCCCAGAGACGGCAGATTCATCGAGGAGATCGGTACATATAATCCCCTCACAGATCCTGCAGAGGTTAATATCGATGCAGAGGCTGCTAAGAAGTGGATCGGCAACGGTGCTCAGCCTACAGATACAGTACGTGACCTTCTCAAGAAGCAGGGCGTTCTCTGATAGGCGGTGTACTGATGGATTTACTTACTTACATTGTTAGAGAGCTTGTCACAAAGCCCGATGAAGTGAGAGTTAAGGAGACTAATAAGGGCAACACGGTTATTTTCGAGTTGGCCGTAGCTCCCGAGGACACCGGTAAGATCATCGGCAAGAACGGCAAGCGCGCTCAGGCAATAAGAGCCATCATGAAGGCTAAGTATGCCAAGAGCGGCAAGCGTGTTATCGTCGATATCGTCGGATAATATGAACGGGCTGATAATAATCGGCAAGATCGTAGGTGTGCATGGTGTCAGGGGTGAACTTAAGGTTTACCCGCTGACGGACGATGCGCACCGTTTTCTTAAGTTAAAGGATTGTTTCCTGTCAGGGGAGAATCTCAAGGATCCCAAGCCTTGTTCAGTAGTATCTGCAAGGATCGATAAAGAGATGGTGCTGGTCAGGCTGGAAGGCGTTGATGACCGCACTCTGGCTGAGACATACAGAGGGCAGTATATGTCCGTAACCCGCGAGAATGCAGCCGAGCTTCCTGAAGGACGCTACTATATCGTTGACCTTATAGGGCTTGAAGTTATAGATGATGTCAGGGGATCTCTCGGCAGGATTACTGATTGCTATGAGACCGGTGCCAACTATATCATAGAGATCAGGCGCAAGGGCAAGAAGGACCTGTTGATACCTTATCTGAACGCGGTCTGCTACGATGTTGATATCAGCGGCGGAACATTCAGGGTCAGGCTCCCCGAAGGGCTTTACGAGATTTACGAATAATGGATTTCTACGTTGAGACACTATTCCCGGAACAGGTTGATTCCTTTCTGCGTGCCAGCATAACAGGGCGCGCCATCGACCGCGGCATCATTAACCTGGAATGTCTTAATATCCGCGATTTTGCCGTCAACAGCTACGGCAAGGTGGATGATACGATGTATGGCGGCGGAACCGGAATGCTCATGCAGTGTGGTCCGGTATATGACTGCTGGAGATCCGTGGCTGACAGGCGTGGAGGAGATGCTCCTTACACCGTCTATGTATCTCCCAAAGGAACAGTCTTCAACCAGGCCAAAGCAATTGAACTTGCATCGCGCAGTTCTCTTCTGATAATATGCGGCCACTATGAGGGAATAGACGCCAGAGTTATCGACGAGATCTGTGATGAGGAGATATCACTCGGTGATTTTGTGCTTACGGGCGGCGAGATCGCTGCGGTCACGATCATCGACTGTATCTCCAGAATGATCCCGGGCGTGCTTCCGTCATCGGACGCCTATATGAACGAGTCCCATATGTCGGGAACGCTGGAAGCAAGACAGTATACGAAGCCTGCGGAATGGCACGGCAGGGAAGTCCCTGCGGTGCTCCTGAGCGGCAATCAGGCTGCCATAGATGAGTATAATCACATCAATTCCCTCGTTGAGACATGGCAAAAGAGACCTGATATGCTCGATAATCTTCAGATTTCCGAAGAAGAGTGGGAGAAAATGCTTGCCATGCAAAAAGGCTTGTGTTAAAATTTTACAGTTTTATCAGGATGGTCCTCTGCCCCGATTCCAGGCACGAACATCTGCAGGACAAGGAGGAACTACAAAATGGATTTAGTAAAAGTTGTTGAGAACGAGAATCTCAGAAACAACTACTCCGAAGTCGAAGTAGGTGATTACGTTAAGGCTCACCTGAAGATCAAGGAGGGTAACCGTGAGCGT
>CADBNJ010000132.1 GCA_902795955.1 Oscillospiraceae bacterium | reverse complement strand
TGAGAATCTGGCAGCCTGCCGCGCTCTTAAGGAGAACGGCGTCGCACTTACCATAGCGACGGGAAGGTCCTCTTTCCTCGTGGATAAGTTCGCAGGGCAGCTCGGGATCGACGTTCCTCTCATCACGGGCAACGGCAGTGCGTTATGGGACAGCGGTACCCGCACGCATGTATATTCTGCCGACTTCAGACAGGATAAGCTCAAGAAGCTCCTCAGGCTTTTCCTGGATAAGGATGTGGACTGCACATTGTACAGCACGGAGGGTGTATTTCTCTGTCCGGCCAGTTCCAGGCAGTGGTTCTGTGACGCTTATAACGAAGGGCTTCCGAAGCATCTTAAAGCACCTGTGTACAACATAGACAGAAGTTTCCTTGATACGGATATACCGGAATTCAACAAATTCCTGCTGCTCAACGTCTGTGATGACATAGCAAATGAACTCAAGAGCGACCCTGACCTGTACATTGTGTCATCCGGCCCGTCCTTCTATGACGTGATGGTGGCCGGAGTCTCCAAAGGAAACGGGCTGCTCACCCTTGCGGACATGCTGGAAATACCGCGGGATAATACTTTCGCGATCGGTGATTCGGAGAATGACCTGTCCATGATAGAAGCGGCACGTTACGGCATAGCGATGGGCAATTCCGGCCCCGAGGTACTCAGTGCGGCACAGTACATCACGTCCTCATGCGAGGAAGACGGATTCGCCAAGGCCGTATACGACTTTGTACTGCCGATAGTCAGATCAGATTCCTAACTTGCCCTTTACGAACTTGCTCATCTGTGATTCCACTTCGGCAAGTCTCTTCTCTGCCGTGTTCCTGTCGGAATCGTAGACACCGAAGTATACCTTGAGCTTGGGCTCCGTGCCGGAAGGTCTTGCGCATGCCCAGTCGATGCCCTTGTCACCGCCAAGCTCATACAGGAGCACGTTGGACTTGGGCAAAGTGATGGGTGTTGTCTTGACACCGTCTGCCGTGAACTCATACCTTACGGAATTCTGATAATCCCTTACTGCAACGACTGACGGACCGCCGATGAGCTTTGATGCATCCTCGAGATTCTTCGCAGCGCCGAGCTCCTCCCTCATCGATGCCATCGAAGAAGCGATCTTCTCAATGCCTTCCTTGCCTTCGAGCGTAAAGCTCTCTGTATTCTCGAAACCGTATCCGTACTTGGCATAAACCCTCTCCAGCCTGTCGACGAGCGTCTCGCCCATGTCGAAGCTCTGTGCGGCCATTCCGCAGATGAGCATTGCGGCAACTACGGCGTCCTTGTCCCTTACGTCAACGCCTGACAGATATCCGTAAGACTCCTCAAATCCGAACTGGAAGTGCTTGTCACCGAACTCATCATCGATCTTGATCCTCTCACCGATGAACTTGAAGCCGGTAAGTGTCTCCTGCAGTTCCACCCCGAAAGCCTTGCATACAGACGATGCAAGCTTCGTGGACACGATAGTCGTAACTGCAAAAGAATTCTCCGGGAGTGTTCCGAGACGCTTCTTGGAATCGAGAACATAATCCAGGAGCAGAAGCCCCATCTGATTGCCGGTAAAGCACTTGTATGTAACTTCTCCGTTGACTGTTGTCCTGGCGGCAACACCGATCCTGTCTGAATCAGGATCCGTACCGAATACGAGGGATGCATCAGTCTTCTTGGCCAGTTCTATAGCCATTGACAGAGCCTCGGGATTCTCGGGATTGGGAACAGACACCGTAGGGAATGATCCGTCGGGAAGCTCCTGTTCCTTAACTATGTGGATATTCTTGAATCCGACTCTGTCGAGGATCCTTCTTACGGGCTTATTGCCTGAACCGTGAAGAGGCGTGTATACAATGCTCATATCAGCCTGGCGGTCGATGGAATCCTGATCGATGACGAGCTTTGTGAGCATCTCAGTATAAGCCTTATCGACCTCTTCACCGTATTTCTCCACGAGTCCGGTTGCCATTGCATCCTCCATCGACAGGATCTTAACTGTCCTGATATCCGTGATGGCCTCAATGCTCTTGAGGATGACATCAGCCGCCTCGGGAGGAACCTGTCCGCCGTCCTCGCCGTAAACCTTGTATCCGTTGTACTTGGACGGATTATGCGACGCCGTGATCATGACACCGGCGAAAGCCTTGTAATACCTGACACTGTAGCTGCAGAGCGGAACGGGACGGAGCTCATCTGACAGCCTTACCCTGATGCCGTAAGCAGCAAGTGTTCTTGCCGTGATCTCGGCAAATTCAGGTGAGAAATGTCTTGAGTCATAGCAGATTACTACGCCTCTCTCCATCGCCTCTTTACCGCAGGAGATGATGTAATTAGACAATCCGGCGGATGCTTTGGCTACCGTATAGATGTTCATCCTGTTCGTGCCTGCACCGAGAACTCCTCTGAAGCCTGCGGTACCGAACTCAAGATCCTTGTAGAATCTGTCTTCTATCTCTTTGTTATCATCCCTGATAGCTGCCAGCTCTGCCCTGGTATCAGCATCAAAGAAAGGGTCCTCACTCCAGAATCTGTATGTATCCATGTAGCTCATAAAGCACCTCCGCAGCTAAATATATTTAACATTTACCGCAAGATATTACCACATGGGCAGACCATATAAAAGGCGGTATACCATAAAATATTCGAGCTCTCGGACGGCGTCCTTTTATGAAAAATACTAGTAACATACATCTCCGTCTTCTTCAGCCGGACAAAGCAAAACCCGCCCGGCTTATTCAGCCGGGCGGGCGTGGTAGCTTGAGTCAACCGGTCCGGCTGTCAGCCGGGTGTCTTATCAGCCTGCGTTGCAGATTACGGAGAAGTCCTCAGCCTTGAGTGAAGCGCCGCCGACGAGACCGCCGTTGATGTCCTTCTGAGCGAAGAGGCCTGCAGCGTTCTTAGCGTTGCATGATCCGCCATACTGGATCGTGATAGCCTCAGCGCACTTCTCGCAGTAGAGCTCGGCGATTACGCCGCGGATGAACTTGCAAACTTCCTCAGCCTGCTCATCTGTAGCTGTCTTGCCTGTGCCGATAGCCCAGATAGGCTCATAAGCGATAGTGATCTGGCAGAGCTTGTCGGCAGGGATATCCTTGAAAGCGCCGACTATCTGACCGCGGATCCAGTCGAATGTCTCGCCCGCCTCACGCTGAGCAAGAGACTCACCGCAGCAGATGATAGGT
>CADBNJ010000131.1 GCA_902795955.1 Oscillospiraceae bacterium | reverse complement strand
CTATATTATAAAATAAAAAGGCGTTACAGACAACAAGACATTCAAAACGGTTCGTCATTCTTGATCTGTCTGTTCCCGGAGAAAGCGCAGCACAGCACATCCTGCGCACCCGCTTCCATCAGCACAGTCGCTGCTTCCTTCATCGTAAACCCCGTAGTGGATACATCATCGACCAGAAGTATCCTGAGCCCGTCTATGTCCCAGCTGCCGTCAGATTCGAAAGCTCCGCTGACATTTACCGCCCTCAGCGTGACATCCGTTATCTCAGACTGCTTGCCGGTATTCCTCTTCCTCCTGATCACCCCCTCCGCAACAGGGCGCTCAAGTATCCTTCCGAGAGGATACGCGATCTCGAACGCCTGATTAAAGCCGCGCTCCTCACGCCTTGCCTTGCTCAGAGGAACAGGGGTGATCAGATCCACCTGTATTCCCTCATTGAGTGCCACATAACCGAGAAGTATACCGAAAAGTCTCGCTATCCCCTTCCTGCCGCCGAACTTGATCGCCGGAATGGCAGAACTTACCACGCCGCTGTAGGAGAACGGCATAAACAGTGCAAGATCCGGATAAGGATCACCTTCTACCGGATTGGACAGACATGTAAACCACCTCTTGTCTTTGGCCTGCGGGACAAGCCCGGACAGACACACAGAGCAGATGTGAAAGTCTCTCCTGCTGCCGTATATCTCAGAATAGACCCGGTCTATCATTCCCATATTGTCTTCATTATCGGCGAATCCTCCGCACACATCGCACTTATGAGGTGCAAGGACTCCCAATGCCTCTGTTATTATGCTCACTTCATCTTATGATCGATTATGGCAAACAGATCCCCAAGCGACGTCTTCCTGTTATTACCGGAAGACGAAGACAGGAATCCCTTGAGTGTATTCCCGGTATCTATGATCGTCACGCTTCTCTTGCCCCTGGTAACAGCCGTATAGAGAATGTCACGCCTGTACAGAAGTCTGTTCATCCTGCCGAGGACGATAATACAGTCATTGAATTCGCACCCCTGGGATTTATGCACGGTCACGGCATATGCAAGGTCGATATTATCAAGGTCAGAGGCGCCGTAGGACACTGTCTTCCCGTCTTCAAAAAGAACCTTTATCCTGACGGAAGCTTCATCGATCTCTGTTATGATCCCGATCTCTCCGTTGAACACACCTTCACCGGTGCAGCTCTTCACGGGATCAAAATATTCAAGACTGTAGTTATTCTTGATCTGCATTACCTTGTCGCCTGTAAGGTACCTGTAGAATCCCGAAGTTGCCAATTGGGACAACTCCCCGGCATCGTGAGTTATTGCCTGAAGCATGGAATTGACCGCTGTTGTGCTCAGCGGATTCTGCGGCTGCTTCGTCGGAGACAGAACGATAACATCTGCATCAGGGAGACTTCCGAGTTCATCATAAACCTCAGCAGTCTTCTGAAGTGCCTCCTCCTCGCTGTCTGCCTCTATGATCCTGAAGTCTTCACCGGGTAACGGTTCCTGCCCGTTAAGTATCCTCACCGCATTGGAAGGTATGTCTCCGCCTTCCTCCTGTCTGTGGATGATATCGAGCTTCACACACGGAATACTTGCGCAGGACAGCATATCTGAGAGAACATTGCCGCACCCGACGGAAGGAAGCTGATCGGGATCGCCTATAAAAACTACAGACGTTCCCTTGTCAACTGCTCTGAGAAAGTCCTTGAACAGCAATGTATCAACCATACTCATCTCATCGATGACTATGACCCTGGCCTTGACCGGATCTTCCGGCCCCTTCCTGAAGAAGAACCCGTTCTCGCTGTCAGGATCACCGACAGCTTCAAGAAGCCTGTGAATGGTATATGCCTCAACTCCGGTCGCCTCAGACAGCCTCTTGGCCGCACGTCCTGTCGGGGCGGCAAATACGCTGGGGATGTTATTCATCCTGAAGTGCTCGGCAAGAAGACCCATGATCGTCGTCTTGCCGGTACCCGGGCCTCCCGTGATGACACATACGGGACTGTACATACACAGCTTGACAGCCTCGCTCTGCTTCTTATCAAGAGTAATCCCGAACTGCTTCGCCAGATTGCTTACGGTCTTATCGAGAACATCGTCGCCCGGCTTGTTACACCTGGCCTTAACAAACCGTTCGATCTCCCTCTTGATCACCGCTTCAGCCTTGAAATAAACTGACAGTGCTATCCTGGCTCCCTCATCCCTCACAGAACAACCGGTGCACTTATGACCGGCAAATCTGTAAACGCTCACCTTCCCGCGTTCATTTACCGCATATTCGCACGCCGCCTCAAACGCCGACGGAAACATGGATACGATCTCCTTGCCGGCATCCCCGGGGACGATGATCTTCCTGACCTCATTCTCCACTTCCGCAACATCGTAATATGTTGATGAGTTACTGCCGTGAAGCCTGGTAAGGACAGACCTGATCGCACCGTACATGCGGTCCTTATCCAGAGGGTAGATATCCTTACCCTTTGCGATCGCATCACAGTCCTCATAAGAGAATGAATCAATGGCTGTCAGACAGAACGGATTCTTATCTATATCCTCCGGAGTAATACCCCGCTCCCTGTCACAAGCCCTGGCCTGGTTAGCAGACAGCCCCTGCATCATAAGATCAAGGTAGCGCTTGTAGTTCTTCTCATTAACGACCAGCTGTTCCCCGACCGCCAATGCCTTCTCACCCGACAGACCCTTGACCGCAAGAGCCACATCACCGGGAGAATTCATCAGCTTATCAAATGTCTTCTCACCAAATGCCGAGACTATCTTCTCGGCCATTCGCTTGGTCATTCCGTAATCTTCAAAAAAGCCGAGGAGGAAATTCACTCTGACATTGTCATCGTACCCTTCATCCTTCATCTCTGCGACTGAAGAAATCTCAAGCTGCGGAAGACCGCGGTATTCTGTGACCTTACCCGAGACTCTGTAAGTAAAACCCTCCTTGACCTGAAGAGCATTCTTCAGCGAACAGCTTATGCCGCTGTCTGTCGCAAACGCCTGGAAAGCGCGTCCTGCCTGCTGATAGATAACCTTCCTGCAGGTAATGAGCACATTATTAACGGGTTTGCCTATATCCTCCGGCATCAATCCGGAGAGCCTGTCAGTCTTCTTATCGATAATCATAGAAATCACTCGTAGTTATTAGCAGATGAATTTTAGATTATTGTAACAGTAAACCGTGCACGTTGCAAGAACAAATGTTTCGTGATGCCGCCGGGAAATACTCCCCAATAAAAAAACGGTCCCGCATCAGTGCAAGACCGTCTTTAACATTGTTACAAACGCTTATATGCCGGCGTCCGTCTTGAGTTTGGACGCTTTGTCCGTCTCCTCCCAGGGGAACTTGACATCGCTCCTGCCGAAGTGCCCGTAAGCGGCCGTCTTGCCGTAGATCGGCCTTCTGAGATCGAGGTCTCTTATTATCGATGCGGGGCGCAGATCGAAATTCTTATTAACGATCTCACAGATCTTCTCATCCGAAATCACGCCCGTTCCGAAAGTATCGACCATGACGGATACGGGAGCTGCAACGCCGATCGCATAAGCAAGCTGAACCTCGCATTCCCTTGCAAGACCTGCTGCAACAACATTCTTGGCAATATAACGTGCGCAGTATGCTGCCGATCTGTCGACCTTGGTAGGATCCTTGCCGGAGAATGCTCCGCCGCCGTGACGCGCGAATCCGCCGTAGGTATCAACGATTATCTTACGTCCGGTGAGCCCGGAGTCACCCTGAGGACCGCCGACGACAAATCTTCCCGTCGGATTAACGAAGATCTTCGTCTCATCATCGATCAGCTCTGCCGGGATAACAGCCTTGATGACATTATCGATTATGAACTTGCGGAGTTCTTCACCGGACACCTCCGGAGCATGCTGTGTTGAGATAACTACAGTCTCTACGCGGACAGGCTTGTCATCCTCATATTCGACCGTAACCTGGCTCTTGCCGTCAGGCCTGAGATAATCCACAACGCCGGATTTGCGGACCTGCGAGAGCTTGAGAGCCAGCTTGTGAGCGAGCGATACGGGAAGGGGCATAAGCTCTTCTGTATCATCATTGGCATAACCGAACATCATTCCCTGATCTCCGGCGCCGTTGTCCAGTTCATCTGAACCGTTCTCCTTGGCCTCCAGAGACTTGTCAACTCCCATGGCAATATCAGGAGACTGTTCGTCGATGGAAGTCAGCACGGCGCATGTATTGTAGTCAAAACCGCTGTCCTTCCCGTTATAGCCGATCTCCTTGATCTTGTTGCGTACAACAGCGGGAATGTCAACATATGCCGATGTTGTGATCTCTCCCATTACCATCACCATTCCCGTCGTACAGCAAGTCTCGCAGGCAACTCTCGCCATCTTGTCCTGTGACAGGATCTCATCAAGTATCGCATCAGAGATCTGATCGCATACCTTGTCGGGATGTCCCTCCGTTACTGATTCTGAAGTGAACAGCCATTTACCTTTACGGTTTCTCATAAAAAATCCTTTCCGTTCAATGCCTGATACTCGCTTATAAACAAAAAGCCTTCCTCATGCAAGGAAGACTCGTGATCCATAATCGCCTCTCATCTTCCAGGTCTCCCTGACGGACTTGGCACCGCCGCTTTCCGCGGTTGCCGGGCTTCATAGGGCCGTATCCCTCCACCTCTCTTGATAAGCAGTGAACTTATATATATAAATTAGCTTATTTATTGTACGCCTAAGCCCGATATTTAGTCAAATTAAATTTGATTACAATTGATTACAAATTGTCAGATTTTCGTATTAATTCGGAGCTTTTCTAAGCCCTTTTGCTGATATGCTCTCGTACAAGCAGATGAATCCACAAAAACTATACGGAGGAAAGATCGATGGCAACAGGAATACTGATATACGAGAAGGATCCGTACATACTTCAACTCCTGACAGACAGACTTAAGACGCTGGCTCCGGAGGCATATATTGCCGACGGGACAAACGAACTCCTGGTAAAGGACGTCGAGAGCTTCTGCGACGAGTACTACGTCATGTACGACAACATATCATACGGCGATACATTCAAGGATATGGAGTGTGCAGTCCCGATCTACGAGGACGGCATCATAGACTGCAGGAAACTGCTGGGGAGGCTGAAGATACAGACACGCACGACACCTGTTCAAAGAAAGGATGATCCCGGTGTTACTCTCCTCCTCTCCTTCGTCTATGTGGCTGACAGGGAGAGATTCATAGAAAGCGAGCTGGCAGGTATAAGGAACAGCGATTATGCGCTGAGATTTGACCTCGCACCGCGGATCAAGTGCACAGGAAAACCGACAGGTTCGCTGGTGGAACTAATGTCGCTGTCCGGGCGCAAGAGATTCAAAGCCGAAGAGATCGTCGATCACTGTGCGCTGGACGAGACAGGCTTTTTTACTCCCGGTCCCCTGTCGAGCAATACCGATCCGAACAGCTTCCCGCCTGATGTCTACGGACATCTGGCGGAGAAGATAAGAGAACTCACACAAAGCAAAGAACACGACACGCGAGCACTCATCGTAGCCGACAGCATCAGATCAGAGATAATGACCAGAGTCGCGGGCAGCGCCGACAGGATCATACTTCTGATACCCGATGTCAAGACACAGTATTACGACGGCATCTGCGAGCTGATATCATCCGTATCGCGGGCAGCTTCGGGTGTTGATATCGAGATCAGATACCTCGACGGTTCAGACAGTGTCAATGAATCAGGAGACGGTTATGAAGACGCAGTATGACATAGAAGAGATCAAGGAAAGGCTCACGTACTACGTGCTCAATTCCCTTCACAATGATCCGGATCCCTCCGACCAGAAGCTCAAGCAGATGATATCCGATGCGATAACCGAACAGACATCATCCATCGGCATGAATCTTGATACAAAACGCGAGCTGGCAATGAAGATCTTCAACAGTCTGAGAAGGCTCGATGTTATAGAACCGCTGATGGAGGATCCGACCATTACCGAGATAATGGTCAACGGCCCGGAAAAGGTGTTCTTTGAGCGTGGAGGCAAGCTGTACAGATCGGACGTCAGGTTCAAGGACAGTGCTTCACTTACAACGATAATATCGTGCTTTTTTGCTAATCAGAACAGAGCTCTTAATGAAGCAAATCCCATTGCGGATCTAAGGCTCCCGGACGGATCGAGAGCGAATGCCGTACTCCCTCCCGTCGCGCCTGACGGGCCGATCATTACGATACGTAAATTTACCGGCATCAGGCAGGATATAGTGACACTGATCAGACAGGGATTCATAAGTGAGGAAGCTGCCAGATTTCTGTCAGAGTGCGTAGTCAACCGCAAAACGATATTCCTTTGCGGAGGTACGGGAAGCGGCAAGACTACCTTCCTTAATACGCTGTCCTCGTTTATCCCCCCTGACGAACGCGTAGTAACGATAGAAGATTCTGCGGAGCTTAATCTTCAGGGAATAAAAAACCTTGTAAGGATGGAAGCCAGGATCGCGGGACCTGACGGTTCGGGTGAAGTCAACATCGGCATGATGATAAGGACAGCTCTCAGAATGAGGCCTGACAGGATAATCGTCGGCGAGGTCAGAGGCGCCGAGAGTGCCGATATGCTGACAGCTATGAACTCCGGGCATCAGGGATCGTTCTGCACAGGACACGGCAATTCCTGCATAGAGATGCTGGAGAGGCTGACGGGCATGATAATGGCGGGATCCGGACTGCCTTTCGAAGCGATAGTTACACAGGTCTCGATGGGGGTGGATCTGATCATTCACATTACCCGCAACAAGACAGGAAGAAGGTTTATAGATGAGATATCCCAGGTCCTTCCTGCCAAAGGATCAGAGTATTGTCTCAGGAAGTTATTCGTCAACAAAGGAGGTGGGGATCTTGAATGCATGGTCACTAAAGAAGAACTCGCAGCGGTCGCTGTTTACAACGGATGATCCCGGGCATGAGGCGCGGGAGCTTACGCCGAGGCAGTCTTTTCTGCTCAAAAGCCTGTGGGCTTATCCGCTCTTTGCAGCTGCACTGTTCATGCTGTCATCAGTATTTATTGATTCGGTTCAGCTGCGGCTTATCTGCTCGGCAGTCCTGGGATTCTTTCCGTGGAGAGAATCGGCTCTCAAGATTTATTCCGGCAGATACAGGAATCTGAGGACGCAGCTACTGGTGCTCCTTCAGGTGCTCTGCACGAGCGTCAGTTCGGGTTATTCGATCGAGAGATCTCTCGAACTGGTCAGACCGGTGATCGAGCATACTTTCGGCAGGAAGAGCGTACTGGTAAAGCCGCTGATCAACCTGGAGAACAACCTGCGCATGCACGTATCTCTGGAGGAAGCCCTCCACTCATTCGGAAGGGAGATCAACTTCCCTGAGACGATACCTATATTCCATGCTCTTGCCATATCAGGCAAGATAGGCAACAACAGTCTGGCAATACTCCGGAGCAGCTGTCAGATGCTCTCCGAGATGAATGCTGTGGAATCGGAGATATCCGCACTCAATGCCGGCAAGAATGCAGAAGCGGTTATACTGTCAGTCATGCCCTTCGCGATCACATTTGCACTCAATCATATGAGCCACGACTACATGGCGGCAGCAAAAAAGACAGGAACCGGATCAATACTTCTGACAGCAGCATTCGCACTTTGCGTCATATCGGCTGCCCTCCTTTTCAGGTTCATCTCGCACTCTGCAGAAGACAGGAAGGTCAAGGCAAATGCAGAAGATACGGATATCAGGACCGGCCGTAAATGCCGTTATGCCGATCTGGCATTGAAGTTACTTCCACAGGGATTTACGGCAGCACGGCATGAACTCTTCAGCGAACTGTCACATGATCCCAAAGCAGCGTATGACAGGTTTATAAGGAAGCAGATAGTTACTACCGTACTGTCACTTCTACTTGCCGGAACAGTGCTCTGCCTTGCAGGCAAACCTGTTATCTTCGCTCTGTTTTTTGCGGTAATAATGCCCGTACTTAACAACAGGGATATACATCACACCGCGGAACTCAAGAGAGAATACCTGATGAAGGACATACCGTTGTTCATGTGCCTGATGTCAACATTACTTGAAGCCGGAATGCAGCTCCCGAAGGCGATAGAGATATGCTCCTCCGCATTCGAAGACAAATGTATCCTGGCAGGAGAGATCAAGAGCCTGAGAGCGATGATACTGTCAGGCTCCTCAGCCTCTGATGCGGTGGAGAGATTCTCACTGAGGATTCAGATACCGGAAGCCCAATCGGCGCTGCTTCTCGTTGCAAGATACGGAAGACTGGGCAGCAGCGAAGTACTAAATCTTTTATCTCTTCAGGCATCCGCCTGCTGGAACCTGTGCCGCAATGCTGCCAGGAAGAAGCAGGAGCGTGAGGCATTAGGTCTTCTGCTCCCCATGACTCTGGACTTCGTGTGCGTGCTTTTGGTCGCAATGACACCTGCAATTATTTCGCTTGGCATATAAAAACTAAGGAGGAAGGAAAGATGAGAAAAAAGTTAAAAGGATCCAAAAAAGGAATGGGAACTGTGGAGATCGTTATCATAATTGCGGTGCTTGTTGCACTGGCTCTCATATTCAGAGAAGGATTGATGGCATTTGCAGGCAACATAATGGATTTCTGCTTTGATGACGCGAAGATAACATCGGCATTCTGATGAATCGAGGATAGATGTATGATGATAAGGAAAGGTCCTTACGGACATTTTGCAGTTGAGGAGGTATCAGATCCGGCAAGCATATCTGAATATGCCATGCGGATAATTGGAAGCGGCAAAGCGGAGCACTTATTACCGGTCTATATAAACAGATCCTGGGAGCTTTACGAGCTTGCCTTCGACTTCTCGGGGATGATACCCGTCAGCGATTTTGATAACGGTAAGAATACGGCGCAGCAGTTAGACAAAAGAAGGAAGTCTGCAGGTGACCTTTTCTTATCCATACATCATCTCATTGACATGCTGATAAATCCCTCTCTTATCTGTGTGGATCCAAAGTATGTCTTTACAGATCCTGAGGGATCCGACATCTGTATATGCTGCCTCCCGAAGATGACGGAAACTCCAAACAAACTGTCATCTGTCGACCCGCGTAACATGGAAATGCTTTTGAGATCAAGCTTCTTCCGGGATGTGTTATCGGAAGACGAGATCACCCGGCTGGTATATTCGGTAGAGAATAACGACGAAGAAATGTTTATGAGCACATCGTCTTCTATCATGAATACTCCGATACGCAAAGAATTGCCCGTTAAATTCAATTATGATCTGCTCTCAATTCTGATACTGTCGGCTGCATCGCTTATTACCTCTTTTATGAATCTGCCACTATCATTGATCCTTGCAGCTGCTGCAGTGTTATTCCTGCTGTCAGTACTCCGGGGAGCCCGTAAGAAGATCACATCCGGCGAAGCTGATGATCAGAACGACAAAAGCCTTATCCTGTTCGAGGATTCCGGTAAGCACGGACTTAACTGTGCTTTCCTGGAATCGTATAAGCCTGTGGACGGTTCTGTTATAAGATATGCCGTCTATCAGGATCTGACGACGATCGGCTCAGATAGATTCCTGTCTGACCTGTATATCAACAGTGCCCATGTCTCTCCTATTCACGCACAGTTAATTCTAACGGATGACACGGTCTATCTGAGCGATTGTTCATCAGACGGTAATACTTATATAGATGACAGAAAGATCACACCGGAGGTCAAGCATGAAGTCAAAAGCGGTCAGAAGATAACATTCGGAGATGTCGACTTCTCGATCACCATATCGCTTTGATCAGTCTCCGGTTAAGTCATTTGCGTGGGATTCAAGTCTGCTCTTCTGAGCTTCCGACCCCTCAAGTTCAATGAGATGGATGCGGGCTTTTGCCCGGCCGAGCATATTGGTGGCATCAGAAGTTATCTGTACTCCTTCTTCCTTGTTCTGGCGCTTCTCGTCCTCCATTCTCCCGGAGGCATCTTTGTAAGACTTAAGTATGCGCGCAACGCTGATCTCCTCAGGCCACTCTGCTGAATTGCAAACGATGAGAGCCTGGTGGCGGCCGATCTCGGCATAACCCTCTGAGCTTGTAAACCGCTTTATCTCACCGTCTATATTGATCCTGCATATGCCGGGCTTCAGAGCAACAACGAGAGGGTCATGGCCGCTCATGATACCGATCTCTCCGTCAGTGGAAGGGATGGTGATGATACTGACCATTCCGTCATAGAATGTCTTGTAAGGGGTTACCACTATAAGCCTGATCTTGTTACCGGAAGCTTCAGCCATCAGTCAGCCTCACACAGTCTCTTTGTAGGCCTTAATGACATCATCGAGGCCGCCTTTCATGAAGAAGCACTGCTCGGGAATATGGTCGAGCGAACCGGAGATCAATTCACCGAAGGCCTTGATCGTCTCGGAGACAGGAACATATCTGGGTTCAAAGCCTGTTGATTCTGCCGTGACAAAGAACGGCTGAGACAGATATCTCTGAACCTTACGTGCTCTGGCAACAGTTACGCGGTCTGCTTCTGACAGCTCCTCCATACCGAGAATGGCTATAATATCCTGTAATTCCTTGTATCTCTGGAGCATCTCCTGAACCTTACGTGCAACTGCATAGTGCTGAGCACCGACAACACTCTCCGTGAGGATCCTCGAATAGGATTCAAGAGGATCTACTGCAGGATAGATACCGAGTTCAACAACAGAACGCGACAGAACGATATTTGCATCGAGATGGGCAAAAGTCGTTGCCGGAGCCGGGTCGGTAATATCATCGGCAGGAACGTATACGGCCTGAATTGACGTGATGGAACCTGATCTCGTGGATGTGATCCTCTCCTGGAGTTCACCGACCTCATTGGAGAGTGTCGGCTGATATCCTACGGCTGAAGGGATCCTTCCGAGCAGAGCCGATACCTCGGAACCTGCCTGGACAAATCGGTAGATATTATCGATGAAGAGGAGCACATCCTTCTTCTTAACGTCTCTTAAGTATTCAGCCATGGTAAGACCTGAGAGCGGAACTCTCATTCTTGCACCGGATGTCTCGTTCATCTGACCGAAGACCATTATAGTCTTATCAAGAACTCCCGACTCCTTCATCTCGTTCCACAGATCGTTACCCTCACGGCTTCTCTCACCTACACCGGTAAATACAGAATAACCGCCGTGTTCCGATGCGATATTACGGATAAGCTCAAGGATAAGGACCGTCTTGCCTACGCCGGCACCGCCGAACAGACCGATCTTACCGCCTCTGCTGAATGGCACGAGAAGGTCGATAACCTTGATACCTGTCTCGAGCATCGATTCCGTAGGATACTGCTCAACGTAAGAAGGTGCCTTGCGGTGAATAGGCCAGTAGTCTTCGGCCGACAAAGGGCCTGCCTCATCTATGGGATTGCCAAGTGCATCGAAGAGTCTTCCGGCGATCTTCTCGCCTACCGGAACCTTGACAGAAGATCCTGTCGATATGGCCGGCAGACCTCTCATCAGGCCTTCGGTAGGATTAAAGGATACGCAGCGTACCACTCCGCCGCCTCTTTGCTGAAGAACCTCGGCAACACATACTGCTGCCGGATCAGTTACCTGACCATCCTCATTCATCAATGTCTGATCGATAACGATCTTTACCGCTTCGTTGATCCTCGGTATATCGCCTTTATCGAACTCACAGTCAATGACCGGTCCTATTATCTGAACTACTCTTCCGACTGCCATATCCTACACTCCCTTTACTGTTATTAAATGTTGTCCACCTGTTCGGCACCGTTGACGATCTCCGTCAGTTCCGTGGTGATCTTCGCCTGACGGGCTCTGTTGCTCATCAGTGTCAGCTTCTTCATCATCTCATCGGCATTGTCTGTTGCATTCTGCATCGCCGTAAGCCTTGCCATCTGCTCGCTCTGATATGCCTCAACCATCGCTCCGTACAGCACGGCATTCAGGTATGTATCGATAAGATAATCGAACACGGCACCTGCGTTTGGCATGTATTCCATATTCGACTCACGTTCCACCGTAATGCCTATATCATCCACACCCTCACTAACCACCGAGTTAACTGCCTTCATATCCACCGGAAGAAGCCTGACTACAACGGGAACCATTCCCTTACCCGGCTTCGTGGCCGTATACAGAAGGTACACAAGGTCGAATTCGTGATTGAGGAATCTCTTCTTGATTATCGAACTCAGGTTGCGCGCCTGATAGAATGTGGGTTCCGCGATCGGGAACGAGAAATCACGGTCAACGTTGTAACCGTTACGAAGGAGCTTCTCTCTTGCAGGCCGCCCGAAAACATACAGCTTATACTCTGTGCTTATGTTCTTCTTCGTATTCTCGAGGATCTTGGTGTGAACATGTTCCTCTGCGATCTTCACCATATTATTGTTGTACGCACCGGCAAGCCCCTGCTCACCGCTGAGAACAAAATAACCGATCTTCCATGTCTCGCCTTCATTCTTCTGCTTCAGGTCATAGAACGGATTGTTGGTCGCTCCGGCATTCCTGCGGATGTCCTGCATACTCTCAACGCAAAGTGAGAAGAACGGATACATAGACTGACGCAGCTGAACCGACCTTCTCATCTTGGCGGAACTTACCAGCTGCATGGCAGAAGTCATCTGGCTTATGTCATTGACACTCTTGATCCTTTTCTTTATGGCATTGAGATTATCCATAACTTATTCCTCGTCAAGATACTCCATATGCTCGGCGATATATGTATCCTTGAACTCATCAAAGACCTGATCGATCAGCGCCTTGTTGCTGTCGTTAAATGCCTTGGTATTGGTTATGTCATCAAATATCTCGGGATGGGTTATCTCGCTGTTGGCAATGAAAGCCTGATAGAATTCCGTAATATCCTCAGGTGCCAGGAAGTTAAGCTTGTCTGTCGTGGCAATGTACAGGATAACAACCTGTTCAGCCATCGACCACGGAGCAAATCTGCTCTGCTTGAGCACTTCATTCAATATGATGCCGCGCTTGAGCTGCAGCTGCGTATTCTCATCGAGATCGGAGCCGAACTGGGCGAAAGAAGCCATCTCCCTCGCCTGTGCAAGAGAAATCCTCAATGGTCCGCCGACCTTCTTGGTTGCCTTCGTCTGGGCAGCACCGCCGACACGGGATACTGACAGACCTACATTGATGGCAGGTCTCTGGCCGGAGAAGAACAATTCCGGAGCAAGATAGATCTGACCGTCAGTGATAGATATGACATTGGTCGGAATATAGGCCGAGATGTCATCGCCAAGAGTCTCAACGATGGGAAGTGCCGTTATAGAACCGCCTCCCATCTTGTCAGACAGCTTGGCCGCACGCTCGAGAAGCCTCGAATGAAGATAGAAAACATCACCCGGATACGCCTCACGTCCCGGAGGTCTTCTCAGAAGCAGTGATATTGCCCTGTATGCATGAGCATGCTTACTCAGATCATCGTATACGATCAATACGTCCTTGCCGTAGTCATACATGAATTTCTCGGCGATGGCGCATCCCGAGAAGGGTGCGATATACTGCATTGCAGCTGACTGTGATGCAGATGCGGCAACCACGACCGTATAGGCCATAGCACCATGCTTCTGCAGGAGGTTGACAGTGGATACGATATTGCTCATCTTCTGTCCGATCGCAACATATACGCAGATCACGTCCTCGTCAGCCTGATTGATTATCGTATCGATGGCGATGGACGTCTTACCCGTCTGCCTGTCACCGATTATAAGTTCTCTCTG
>CADBNJ010000130.1 GCA_902795955.1 Oscillospiraceae bacterium | reverse complement strand
CTGTTTGAAGAGACCGTAATCCCCCGTCCTGGTTGCCTTCTGGAGAAGCAGGATAGACTCGGGATTGTACAGGTGGTCTTCCTTGTCGGAACGCGACTTGTGCCAGCCGTTGATGCGCAGCGAATCAGGTATCGTAAGATCTTCCGGATCGTATGCACTGTCGTGAAGCCTTATGGTCCTGTCCTCAATATTCTTGAGCGTGATCCCTCCTACCCTGCTCGTGGTGTCGGGAAAATAAGCATCCATCAGCTCCTTGCCGATACCGAGCGCTTCGAAGATCTTCGAACCCTGATAGGACTGTATCGTCGAGATTCCCATCTTGGCGCTTATCTTAACGATCCCGTGAACTATCGCGGACGTGTAGGCCAGGCTCGCCTCCGTGTAATCCTTGTCGATCATGCCCGTGCTTATCAGTTCGTGTATCGAATCGAAAGCGAGATACGGGTTGATCGCACTTGCGCCGAATCCCATGAGCGTCGCGAAATGGTGTACTTCACACGGTTCGCCCGATTCCAGTATGATCGATATTGAAGTGTTCATTCTCGTCCTGACGAGGTATGACTCCAGCGCCGCCACTGCAAGGAGCGACGGGATCGCGACATGCTCCCTGTCCACTCCCCTGTCCGTAAGTATCAGTATCGCGGCACCTTCCTCATGCGCTCTGTCAGCCTGCCTGTAGAGATTATCTATTGCATCCTTGAGCGATGTTCCGCGCTCATAGAGCATGCTTATATCTCTTGTCTTGAGACCTTCGAGATCGGCATGCCTGATCTTCATGAGATCGATATTGGAGAGCACGGGATTGTTGATCTTGAGAACGCGGCAGTTCTCCTCTCTCTCTTCGAGGACATTGCCTGCGATTCCGAGGTAGACTGTCGTATCTGTTATTATCTCTTCTCTTATGGAGTCGATCGGGGGATTCGTTACCTGAGCGAACTTCTGTTTGAAGAAATCGAACAGCGGCGGATCCTTCTCGGAGAGAGGAGGTACAGGGGAATCGACACCCATGGCAGCGGTCTCCTCTATGCCGTTAAGGCACATGGGGATCAGTGAATTCTTCAGATTGCCGTAGCTGTATCCGAAGGCCTTCTGCTGGATGCGGAGCTCCTCTCCTCTTATGCGGATCGGCTTTTTATTCTCTTTCTGAAGTTCACTCAGGTTAACGAGCATCTGATCGAGCCATTCACCGTAGGGCTGCCTTCTCTCGAAGCCCTTCTTGAGCTCCTCATCGCTTATCAGTCTGCCTGAATGCGTGTCAGCCACGAGGATCTTGCCGGGGCGCAGACGGTCCTTCCTGAGGACTGTATTCTCGTCCAGGTCGGACAGCGCTCCCACCTCGGAAGATATTATGAGGAGTCCGTCTTCAGTGATGTAATATCTTGACGGTCTCAATCCGTTGCGGTCGAGTGTGGCACCAAGGATGTCGCCGTCAGTAAATATGATGGATGCAGGACCGTCCCACGGTTCCATCATCGTCGCATAATACTGATAGAAAGCCCTTCTCTCGCGGCTCATCGTCTCAATGTGCTGCCAAGGCTCCGGGATCAGTACCGCCATTGCCAGTGCGAGCGGCATACCGCACATCTCCATGAACTCGAGAGTATTATCGAGCCTTGCCGAGTCGGAGCCGGTCACGTCCAGGAGCGGATATATATCGTCGAGCCTGTCCTCGAGTACTGAAGAATGGAGAATATTCTCACGGCTGAGCATCTTGTTCATGTTGCCCGTGATCGTATTGATCTCACCGTTGTGTACCATGATCCTGTTAGGATGTGATTTCTGCCAGCTGGGGTTCGTATTCGTCGAGAATCTCGAATGAACTATTCCGATCGCGGATACAAAATCCCCTTTGTTGAGATCTTCATAGAATGAGCGGAGCTGTCCCACCAGGAACATGCCCTTATAGACCACCGTACGGCACGACAGCGAACAGACATATGTATTCTCATCCGCCTTCTCAAAGAGGCGTCTGGCTACATATAAGCGCCTGTCAAAGGCGAGATCCGTATCGGCATCCTCCGGCCTGGCAACAAATGCCTGCATTATCGTCGGCATCGTATCAAGAGCTTTGCTTCCGAGAACACCGGGATTCACCGGAACCTTACGCCATCCGAGGAATTCCATATTCTCGCTCTTAATGATCTCCTCGAAAGACTTCATCGCCTTCTTATACAGCTCTTCCGTCTGCGGCATGAAGAACATTCCTATGCCGTAGGATCTCCTGCCGCCGAGGCTTATGCCGTCAGCTGCCGCTGCCTTTACAAAATAATCATGGGGGATCTGAAGAAGGATACCTACACCGTCACCCGTCTTGCCCTCTGCGTCCTTGCCGGCACGGTGCTCAAGAGTCTCGACTATCTTGAGAGCTCCGTCAACAACTCTTCTCTCCTGCAAGCCGTTAATGTTGACTACTGCGCCGATGCCGCAGTTATCATGCTCGAAAGCAGGATCATAAAGTCCCTGCGCCTTAAAGGGTTCGTTCACTCTGTAGTTGTCCATACCGCTTATTACTCCCTTCGAACAACAAAAAAGACGCTTACCTTGCAGAGTGATCTCTGCAGATAAGCGTCCTTGCCAGTTGTATTTAATTAGGTGAATTATGCTACTGCGAT
>CADBNJ010000129.1 GCA_902795955.1 Oscillospiraceae bacterium | reverse complement strand
TCGACGGCAACATGACAGTTGTTGCCGAATGGAGAGCAAGCGGAGGCACCGATGCATTGAACCGTGAAGCGACCGGTGCTCAAGGGACAAATTACAATAATTGGCAATATAAATCCACGATTTCCGGTGCAGAATATTCAGGCAATTCCGCAGGCGGCAATGACTCTATTCAGCTCAGATCGAGTGGCAATAATTATTCAGGCATTGTCACTACAACATCGGGAGGTGTGGCCAAGAAGGTATCCGTCATATGGAACTCCGGTACAACGAATGGAAGAACACTCGATATCTACGGCAAGAACACACCGTACAGCGCAGCTTCCGATCTTTATAATTCGTTAGAATCAGTACGGGGAACAAAGCTCGGTTCGATAGAATACGGATCCGGTACATCTCTTACGATCAATGGAGATTATAATTACATCGGCATAAGGTCAAGTAACGGTGCACTCTACCTCAGCGAGGTGAAGATCACCTGGGGCGAGAACGGCAGCACCTCCAGTCTGGCAGGCTACTCAGTCAGCCTCAACGGCGACATCGGTGTCAACTTCTTTATGTCATTAAGTGATGACATACTTAATGATGATAATGCATATATGCTCTTCACAAAGCCCGACGGCACCACATCAAAGGTCTATGTCAAAGACATCAAGGACGAACCCAGAACTGTCAGCGGCAACACTTATTATGTATTCAGTTGTGGCATCTCGGCCAAGAACATGAGCGGAAATGTGACTGCGCAGATGTTTGTTGGAGGATCATCATCCGGTAATCCGATGATCTTCTCGGTTAAGGATTATGCCGACTATCTCCTCAACCCGGACAACGGACACCCCGACCGCGAGGCAGCTTCAGGACTTATCAAGGCAATGCTCAACTACGGCGCTTACGCACAGGTTTATTTCGGTGTGGGCGGCGTGCCTGCAAACGATACTGATTACATGACACCTGAAGAGAAGCAGCGTCCTGAGAACGAGGCGGTATCTTGTGAGGCTCCTGTTACGGATATAGCCCTTGATAATCTTCCCGGTGTAAAATACGAAGGTGCTTCACTCTCACTCAAGAACGAGACTACGCTGTCGCTGTACTTCAAGAGCAAAGAGACTCTGACCTTTGAGTGCAGCGGAAGGACTGTTGAGACCGTCAATTCCGGCAGTTATCAGATAGCCCGTATCAGAGGCATCAAAGCTGATGAGATCGGAACGCTGATCACTCTTACTGTCAGCAACGGTTCAGAACAGGGTACGGTCACCTACAGCGCGCTCAATTACATTGACACTATCTTGAAAGGAAACTACGATTCCGATCTGGTAAATGTAGTCAAGGCACTGTACTTCTTCTACTCAGAGGCAGTTGACTACTCCGGGTGATGCTCCGGCAGGATAACCGTTAATTCTTTACAGGGGTTGCCTCAGAGGCAGCCCCTTATTATTCTCGCCGCATTGATCATGAGCTGCTCTCTGGTGACAGTACCTTCTGCCAGTGCCTTGCTTACGGAATCATAATCTCTCTTGCACCCGGGCATGAACAGATCCCCGCCCGCCATTACAACATTGCACGGCTGCGGATCAGGGTATACGGAGTCCCTGTCGGTTATGTTCATGGCTACCACCCAGTCAGTCATGACGATTCCCTTAAATCCGAACTCGTCTCTTAATATATCCTCAATGAGACTGCGGCTCTCGGAAGTATGAACCCCGTTGAGAAGATTATAAGACGTCATGACGGCAGCAGGCTGTGATCTCTTCACACATATCTCAAAGCCTTTGAGATATATCTCGCGCATCGCACGTTCGGATACCCTGCTGTTGGAGCGGTATCTGTTGGTCTCCTGATTATTGGCTGCAAAGTGCTTTATCGTGGTTCCCCTGCCCTTGTGAGCCTGAACGCCCTGAGTTATGCAGGAAGCCATGACGCCGCTGATGAGGGGATCTTCGGAATAATACTCGAAGTTCCTGCCGCACCTGATGTCCCTGTGAATGTTGAGCGCCGGAGCAAGCCACAGATCGACCCCGTAGATCTCCATCTCATCTCCCGCGATATCACCGCAGACTGTTGCAAACTCCGTATTCCAGCTCTGTGCAATGGCCGTACCTATCGGCATCGCCGTGCAGTACTGGTGACGGATCTCCTCCCCTTTACGAGGTTTGGGAGCATGAATCTTAATAAATAGCCGTGCCGGCAGAGGAAGAAATGCCTGCATCGTCTCAGGGATGGGAAGCTCTGTGGAAAATGCATTGCCGCCGCGCATAAAGTATTCACGCGACAGCCTGATCCCCGCAGGACCGTCAGCCATCACGTATGACTTTATGCCCTTATCCTCGAGAATGTGTGTCGTCTGCCCTGCCGCACCTGCAACAGTTTTGCCTGCATTGCCTATTACACTCAGCATGCCTGCACCGGGATCGAATGAGCCTATCGCAAGATATATTAATTCCTCATCGGACAGATCCTTCACCTTTGAGATATCAGTATCCGCTGAAGTCCCGTATACAGCATCAGTACACCTTATTGCCCCGGGATCTATATTTACCGTCCTGACATCATCACAGACAGTATCTGCACCGTTGATCCGTACAGGCTTATAGTCAGTAAAACCGGGATCTCCGAGCACATTCCTGACGCGCCTGACAGTGACAGTCTTATCAAGCTTTATGACGCCGATAACCTTAGTATCCCTGCTGCTCGTACCCAGTCTGAGGATATAGCTGCCGCCTTCCAGAATATATGCGGAATCCGCCCCGGAATAAGATGCGATATCTGTGATGTCGAAGGACAATTCCACCGTACCTGCTCCTCCCGGTTCGATCTCCTCCGACTTGGCGAAAGCTGCCAGCATCTGACAGGGCTGATCGAGCTTGCCCTCCGGAACGCTGACATAGAGCTGCACCGTCTCCTTGCCGGGACGGCCTCCCGTATTCAGGACGTCTGCTCTTACCCTTACCTTACTGCCGTCAACCTCGAGCTCCGGGTTCCTCAATTCAAATGTTGTAAATCCCAGACCGTAACCGAACGGGAAAAGAGGAGCTTTACCAACCGTATCAAAGTAACGGTAACCGACATAGATGCCTTCCCTGTAACATGTATCGTTTATGCAGCCGAAATCACCTTCGGAACAATATCCGTCCTCTGTGCTCCACGTGGTCGCGAGTTTGCCTGAGGGGTAACTTCTGCCGAGAATGATGTCGGCGAGAACCGTTCCCGTCTCAACGCCCAGCTGAGACAGCAGAAGAATATTCTTCACCTCCATGACGGGTGTCAGGTCTATGGGACCTCCGGTATTGAGAACGAGAAGAAATCTTGTGAATGCTTTATTAAGCGAGAGTATATCCCGCACTTCGGAATCGTTCAGAAGGATGTCGCCCTTGATATATTCCCTGTCGGCACCTTCGCCCGAGATGCGTGAGACTACATAGACTGCAATATCACCCGTGCCGTCAAGAGGGAGATCATATTCCGGCTGAGGCATAATGACGCCCATACTCTCCATTACGGGATTGGTATGCTTCTTAGCCGCCCGTTCCTTTACCGACTTAACAAATCTCTTATGAGCCGCCTTTCTGACTGTCTCATACCTGTCGAGCCACCCTCCGGTGCCGGCAGTCGTTACGGTGAATCCCCTCTCTTTGAGACCTTCTTCGATATTGACGAAGAACCGGGAATTGACCTCACCCGAGCCTGTACCGCCCTTGATCGTACCTCTCGCCCCTGCACCGTATAATGCGGCATTGCAAGGCGTATCAACAGGAAAGCTCCCGTCAGACTTAAGAAGCACCGTGCATTCGGGCAGGTACGCCCTGATCCTGTTCAGGTGTTCCCGCTCGTGTTCAGTCATAGCTTCTTCAGTCTCTCTTCGTAGATCTTCTTATTATTCTCGAACAGGTTGTTCCCCTCGGTATCTATGCTGACAACGAGCGGTCCGAACTCCTTGACCTTCATTACCCAGAACGCTTCCGGCATGCCGAAATCCATCCACTCCACATCCGTGATCTCCTCTACTTCCTGAGCAGCCACGACTGCGCATCCGCCGGGGAAAGCACAGTGGATCGCACCGAACTTGCGGCAGGCTTCGGCAGTCTTATCCATCATTCCGCCTTTGCCGATAACGAGGCGGATGCCCGTCTGCTCAATAAAATCAGCCTCGGCCATCTCCATCCTTCTGCTGGTGGTAGGTCCGATGGAGACCATATACTGCTTGCCGTCAGCATCTTTGCCGACGATCGGACCGGCATGGAAGATCGCGCCCTCCCTGAGGTCGGTGCGCTCAGGCATCCTCTTATCCTGAACGACTCTTCTGTGACCGCTGTCCCTGCAGGTTGCCAGCGTGCCGGTGAGATATACAGTATCTCCTATCCTGAGATCCTTGATCTGGTCATATGATATAGGTGTAGTAAGTATCTTCTTCATGTTGTATTCCTCCTCAGCAATTCTCCAATGCATGTGCGTGGGAGATGATCTCGTAAGAGAGATCCTTGTGGATCACGATCTCACCTTTGCGCGTTGCCCAGCAGCCTGTCGTGATCCCGACACCGAGTGTGGCGGGATGGTGTGCTGCGGCTTCGATGTTGACGGAGAGAACGCTGTTGGAACCGCCAAAACCGAGCGGTGCGATACCGAGTGAATTAAGTCCTTCCTTGAGCTCATCCTCGAGCTTTGCTACTTCCGGATACTCCGAGTGCGTCCCGATCGGACGGAGCAGCGCTTTCTTGGACAGCATTGCGGATGTTGCGGCACATGTTCCGAGACCGATGCCGATACACAGCGGCGGGCACGCATTAACGCCCCAGTCGACGATCGTCCTGTACACAAAATCCTTGATGCCCTTAACGCCTTCCAGAGGCATCAGCACCTTGCTCCTGCCCGGCAGGGAACAACCGCCGCCTGCCATATACATCCGGAGCCTGAGATCGGTGCTGCCCGGTACGAGATCATACTCGATATAAGGCGCTCCATAACCTGCATTGTTGCCGGTATTATGCTCACCCAGAGGCTCAACCACATTGGGTCTAAGAGGTGTCTCCAGAGTCGCTGCAACAGCCGCATCCCTGAGAACCTCACCGATATCATCCAGATAAGGGAAACCCGTTCCCACGTCAGCGAAATACTGGATCACACCGGTATCCTGACATATCGGCCGCTTCATCTCACGGGCCAGTGAGAGATCCTGTAATATGCAGTCATACATCGTCCTGGCCATGGGGATGTTCTCCCTCGCTGCAATGTCCCTGATCGCCGCCTCCACGTCGTCTGACAGATAGATACTTGCCATCGAAGTGAAGTCCTTAACAACCTTCACAAATTCCTGTCTCCGTAATGTGTCCATACAAGACCTCCGTAAAATATAACTATGAGATGATCATTACAGACTGATTATAACAAATTATGTGGTCTTCACGGAAAGCCTATGTATCTGTTTTTCTGCATCGATCGGCTTTCAATGAAGAACCGATAATATTCAATCATATCTAACAGAAGAAAAAGTGATATTTATTTTTTATAAATATTTGCACAGGTGAATAATATAATTAAATAGTACGGCCTGCCGGGCTGACTTGCCTGCTGCGGCTCCAAGTTTTCACAGAATCATACACAAAAATCACCCAAAAATGTGCATGATCCTGTGAGCACCGTAAAACAGGTATCCGGCCGTCTGCCGCATCAACACCTGTTCCCGCGAATCACGTGAAGAACCATTCTCATCGCAGTAATATCAACATCACAGCAAACCGCCTTCATTCTCTCTGGGAACAAAATCGCTGCAGCTGGTCGCAATAACATCATCAGCTGTAAATTCCACAAGTTCGATCTCAGCGGTTATATATTCTTCTCTCATATCTTACCCCCCAAAACGCTGATTATCATAAATCGCTTCAGCATAGTAGCTTACTTCACTAAGTGACCTGCACAGTTTGCCGAGATTGCTGTCCGGAGCTTTCTTGAGCATCCCGATGACATAATCCAAAGGCCTGACGTCACCGCATTCAGCAAATCCTGCTAATACAGGATATGAGCAGTCAAACAGATCCAGGATACTGATATTCCTTACTGTGACTCC
>CADBNJ010000128.1 GCA_902795955.1 Oscillospiraceae bacterium | reverse complement strand
TGCTCTGTCCCGGAACTGCTTTGAGCACGAGCGGGCATACGCATAAAAAGTATTGTGCACACTAATCCCCGCGAAGTGCGACTGAGTTCCGGGACAGCGGCATTGGGCGCCGTACTGAGTTCCGGAACAGCGGCCTTGAGCCTCAGATCACGTAATCGTCGCTTCCTCTGGAGTTATATTCATTTATCAGATCCTGAATGGTGACGCCGTTGAGATAATTGTTGATCACTTCATACAGACCCTTCCACAAGGGGAGAGTGACACATTCTTTGCTTCTCTCACAATTGATGTTCTCGACACCGTTCTCGATGCATACGATGGGCGAGAGGCTGCCCTCGGTAAGGCGCAGTACCTCTCCGCATGATATCGTTGAAGGATCTCTGGCCAGCCTGTAGCCGCCCTGATATCCTCTGTTGGTTGACAGCAGCCCGCCGCGTGTCAGGATCGGAACGATCTGTTCGAGATACTTCTTTGATACATCCTGGCGTTCTGCTATATCCTTAAGTGCAATATATTCATTCCTGTCGCAGCTTGCGAGATCAGCAAGCATTCTGAGCGCATATCTTCCTTTGGTTGAGATCTTCATGTTATTCCCTCACTTGTAATTCTTAATACTATAATACTACTAAAATGGTAGGTTTTAAACACCTATTTTCAAAATGCTTGTTCAGCGTTTATAATCTTGTCAGGTGAGGTGTATATGAATAAGTCTGTCAAAGTTGACTACAGGTCTTTTTTCGCGGTGGCGGGGGTGTATCTCCTGCTCCCGGTTCTTATTTTCTTTGCGGGTTATCTTAAGATCCCCGTTGCGGCAGCGTGTGTTGCCGTTACATGCCTGATCGGTTATCTGGCATTCAGGGACAGTAACAGGGCCCCGGACAGATCTCTTATGGAGGACTGTGTCACCATTCCGGTGAAGTTCATAGTCATTGCTTCGGTCTTTGCCGTCTGCGTCACGGTGATCACCGGTGTAGGCGAGCTGGTGTGGACCACATATGATCACGCTTTCAGGAGAGCCATCCTCAATGACCTGATCAATTACAAGTGGCCGGTGATATATCAGCCTGAGACGCAGATGAATCCTGATGTGCGTCAGATGATCACTTCGCAGGCTCCGCAGGGCTTCATCTACTACTTTACTTACTGGATGCCGGCGGCTCTGACAGGCAAGCTGTTCGGATTCACGGCAGCTAATATCTTCCTCATTTTGTGGAACAGTCTCGGTATCGTTCTGATAATCATCGGAATATCGATCTACGTCAGAAGGAACTCTTATGCATCCATGTTTGTACTGCTCTGCTTCTCGGGGCTGGATGTGATCCCGTACTACATCAACCAGATCTGGCTTAACATTGACGAGCAGTGGATGTGGGTTGACGGCTGTGTTCCGCACATGTCATTTGTCAGCAATTTCAATAATCTGGAGAACGTGTATCACCAGGCGATCCCTTGCTATCTGATAATCATTCTGCTGCTTACAGCGCGGAACAACAGGAGCACGGGGCTTATCGGTTCTCTGATGTTCGCTTATTCGCCGTGGGCGACCTTCGGAATGATCGTTCCGTGTATCGTGCAGCTGTTCAACGGCAGGTACAGTACGGGTGACAGGCGCCGGAACATCCGCAATATCTTAAGTCCCTGTAACATCGTAATGCCTGTAATCATACTGATCATTTACGGGGCGTTCTACATGGCCAAGGCCGATTCTGCCTCAGACCGCGGGTTCACGTGGGAGTACTATGGAAGCATCGGGAAATTCATTCCGGCTTACCTTATCCTGCTCGCCGTTGAGGTGCTGCCCGTCGCGGCGCTTGTCTTCAGCAAGAGGCGGAAGGATCCAATGTTCTGGGGTGCGATCATACTTCTGCTGCTGTGCCCGCTCTATAAGATCACCGAAAGTAATGACTTCACAATGAGGGCATCGATGCCCGGACTCTTCATCCTCGCCGTATTCCTTGTTAAGCTCATTTCGGATTATTCCGAGGAGGACACAAAGCTTGCAAGGCAGAACAAGAAGCGCAAAGGTATCGCCGCAAATCTCAAGCTTGCGGCCCTGTCAGTTGTTCTTGTGGGAATGGCATATGTAACTTACTTCATGCTGTCGGTAATTATTCCGGGAACATTCATGAGCGGCGACAGACCTGAGAATCACATCGTATCATTCGGCAATCAGGCAACGCCGTATTACACTGAGAAGATATCTGATCAGTTCTTCTCAGAGAACCCGTATGATACGCTGTTCTTCAAGTATTTGGGGAAGAAGGCCTAGAACTGTTCTCGTCCTCTGCCTTGATGTAAATGGGTCTTCCTTTGACCTCGATGTAGGTGCGTCCGATATATTCGCCGAGAACGCCTAATGCCATCAGGATAAGTCCGCCGATGAAGAGGATGAAGCAGAGAAGCGAGGGGTATCCGGGAACGTCATTGTAGATCTTCAGGATAACTGCTCTGATGAAGTAATAGACCATATATCCGAATGCCGCAAGAGCGGATGCGAATCCGGCGATCGTGGCTAGCCTCAACGGAGCGGTAGTGAATGCCACGATGCCGTCGATCGCGTACTTGAACAGCTTCCAGAAGCTCCACTTGGTCTCTCCTGCGACACGCTCGACATTGACGTGCTCGACCCATTTGGTCCTGAATCCCACCCAGGCGAAAATTCCTTTGGAGAAGCGCTGGCGCTCTGACAGCTGAAGTATCGCGTCAACGACGACACGCCTCATCAGTCTGAAGTCCCTGGCACCGTCCGCGATCTCAACTTCTATCATGCGGTTGATCAGCTTGTAGAATCTCCTTGCAAAGAAGCTCCTGATCTTCGGCTCGCCTTTACGCGTTACTCTCCTTGCCGCCACAATGTCGCATTCGTCGTTATCAAGGGCTCTGATCATCTCGGGAATGAGCGAGGGCGGATCCTGCATGTCGGCGTCGAGGATGGCAACATAATCGCCTTTGGACGCTTCAAGACCGGCATACATCGCGGCCTCCTTGCCGAAATTCCTCGAGAAAAACACATACCTTACATCGCTGTCGTTCTTCGCATATTCCTTGATCACATCCTTAGTCCTGTCGGAGCTTCCGTCGTTAACGAAGATGAATTCAAAACGCTTGCCCGTTCCGGTAAGTCCGCTGCGGAGTTCGCAAAGAGCCTGATAGAGGAAAGGAAGAGCCTGCTCTTCGTTATAACAAGGGACAATCAAACTGATCAACATAAAACCTCCAAATAAGTGAAAAACGACTTCTGATATATTATAATCTAAAAACAAAGTAAATTCAGGGAGTTTTGTCAGATGCAGGAAATTTCATCACTCAAGGGCAGCAAAGGGCTCGCGCTCAAGAGGCCTTCAATCGATTACAGACCGTTCTTAGCATTTTTTGCGACTCTGGTATTCTATCTTTTCCTGTCGTTCATCTGCCAGAAATATCCTTTCGGCATTTATTCCACGAGCATCAGTGATCTGACTGCCCAGTATGCTCCGTTCCTTGCGATGTACCGCAACAGGATGGGTGCGGATGCCGGAAGTGCAAGCTTCCTGTCGCATTTGATGTATTCTTTCGATCAGGGGCTGGGCGGCAACTATATGTCGATGTTCGGCTATTATCTGGCGAGCCCCTTCAATCTGCTGTTTGCTTTCTTCGATGCGTCGTTCATAGACGGATTTGTGCTGATCCTCATGATCCTTAAGATGAGCTTTGCCTCAGCGTTCATGTGCATGTTCATGTCACTTCATGCGAAGGATAAGAAGTGCCTGTGGCCTGCATTGTTCGGCATAATGTATTCGTTCACCTCATATTCGACGGCATTCCTGTTCTCGATCATGTGGCTTGACGGATATATGCTCCTGCCGCTCGTCCTGTTCTTCACCGAGAAGTTCATCAGGGATGACAGGAAGCTCGGGCTCATACTCACACTCCCGGTGCTGTTCCTGTCCAATTATTACATAGCATACATGGCCGGTGTCTTTACCTTCATCTACCTGCTTGTCAGGATGGGGAGCCTCGGTGAATTTAAAGATATGAAGAAAGCCGTTAAGAAGGTTGTCAGATTTGTTATCGTGGCAGCACTCGATGCCATGATAATGTGCGTGATACTTGTGCCTGTTGCACTTGCTACTTTGAGAAATGCGGATCCTACCGTGAGCAAGCCGAACGAACACTTCATAATGTACAACGCCAAAGATATGCTGGATCATTTCTTTGAGGGTATCGACGGGGAGTTCGGCGATGTAATGCCCGCCAATCTTCCGTTCCTGTTCTGCGGACTTCTTATTACGATACTGATGGTCATGTTCTTCGTGAGCAAGGCGTTCGACAGGAAAGACAAGATCAGATATCTTCTCTGCCTCGCGGGAGTATATCTGTCCACGGCAATATACTGGATAGATGTGGCATGGCAGGCTTTCGATTCGCCCAACTGGTTCTGGCACAGACACAGCTTCGTGTTCATTCCGCTGTTCTTTATCATCGCCGCCAAGGCATATGAGGGATTATCCAAGGTCACGCGCAGGGAGTTCTTCATCAGCATGGGGATAGTTCTCGGATGGCTGTTCGCGGCACAGAGCTTCGGCAACATGAAGAGCGACAAGATATTCATAGCAAACCTGGCACTGGTGATATCGATCTTTGTCCTTCTGTTCTTCATGAATAAGAACGACTGGTCGCCTGCCTTTGCCGACATGCCCAAGATAATGCCCCTGCTCCTGACGATCGTCGTCTGCTTTGAGTCTGTCTATATTCAGCCTCTTCTTGCAACTGACGTGTCTGCGCTTACGCTCTATAACGGAAGTGCCGAGCAGTACAGGGATTCTATCATGGCAATGAAGGACCTTAAGGAAGTAGGTTATCTGACGGCGCAGAAGAACAGGGCTTTCAGGGCAGAGGATGAGCTTATCAATTCCTATGTTAAAACAAACTATGTCATCGAGCATCCCAACATGTTCGGAGGATTCCACGGAATGACATTCTTCAATTCCAGTTCGAACAAATCACTCCACAGATTCATCAAGCAGCTGGGATATCCCGTTAACTATAATTACTTTGCCGAGAGCTATACCTACTGTGCATCGGACAGTGACGCGTTCTTCTCGATCGGAGCTATGACTACGATGAGGGATTACACCAATGCCGTATTCGTTAATGACGATCAGTATGATATCGGATACAAGTTCTATGCGAATAAGTATGTGCTCCCTCTGGCGTTTGCGGCTGATAAGAAAGCATTGGATTTTGACTTCTATGCGCTTGAGAAGACTGCAAAGAACAAAGACTACTTCGCATTCCGCAATCAGTGGTACAGATCACTGTTCCCGGATTATTTCACTGAGGATTACTTCATAACGGTTCCTTCAAGGGATGTAGAGGG
>CADBNJ010000127.1 GCA_902795955.1 Oscillospiraceae bacterium | reverse complement strand
TCTTATACCAGATCGCTCAGCTTCTTGCTGTAGAAGAAGTCGTGGACTGTTTTGTCGAATTCTTTCCAGAGGGGGAGGGTCTTGCAGCCCTTGCGGCGGGAGCACAGATTGCTCTTGTCGACGAGGCAGGCGACTGAGTTGAGGGGGCCTTCCATGAGCTCGATGATCTCGCCGATCTTGTAGCGCTCGGGCTTTTTGACGAGCTTGTAGCCGCCGCCTTTGCCGCTTGCACCGACGATAAGGCCGCCGGCTACCATGTCCTTGACGATTATCTCAAGGTACTTTTTGGAGATCTCCTGGCGTTCGGCAATGTCTTTGAGCGGGACGTAGTTGCCGTCGTTG
Organism: Oscillospiraceae bacterium; assembly: GCA_902795955.1. Classification (GTDB taxonomy): domain Bacteria; phylum Bacillota; class Clostridia; order Saccharofermentanales; family Saccharofermentanaceae; genus Saccharofermentans. Next base: position 6,055 of record CADBNJ010000127.1, on the reverse strand, counting down.
TGTTCTGCCAGATCTATCATTACCCTGATCGCATATCTTCCCTTGGTGGATATCATGATCGTTCTCCTGTAAAAGATGTTTTCACCTATTATACCTAAAGGTAAGTAGGTAAATCAAGCGCTATTCACCTATTGACATAGTAGGCGAATGGGTATAATATCACAATGCAATAATGAACAAAGGAGATTAATACATTGATTTACGCTGACAACGCAGCCACAACTAAGATGAGCGAAGTGTCGCTCAAGACAATGATAAGCCTGATGGAGGATACGTACGGCAATCCGTCCAGTCTGTATTCTTTCGGGCAGACGGCAAAGGAAGTATTGGAGAAGGCGAGGGCCGATGTGGCGGAAGCGATCGGTGCACAGCCGCAGGAGATACTGTTCACTTCGGGAGGAAGTGAGGCAGACAACCAGGCGATAATAACGGCTGCAAAGCTGGGTGCGGCCAAGGGTAAGAAGCACATTATCTCTACCGCATTTGAGCATCATGCGGTCCTGCATACACTTAACAAGCTTAAGAAGGAGGGATACGAGATCACGCTCCTTGACGTGCATGAGAACGGCGTTGTGCTGCCGGAGCAGGTTGAGGAGGCGATCCGCGAGGATACGGCGCTTGTCACGGTGATGTATGTTAATAACGAGATCGGTACAATTCAGCCGGTAAGGGAGATCGGTGCGGTGTGCAGGAAGCACGGCGTGCTGTTCCACACTGATGCGGTGCAGGCGGTCGGACATATAAGAGTAAATGTTGAAGAGGATAATATCGACATGCTGTCTGCGTCCGGTCATAAGTTCCACGGACCGAAGGGAACGGGTTTTCTCTATGCGAAGAAGGGAATAAGGCTCGTCAACCTGATCGAGGGCGGTGCCCAGGAGAAGGGCAGGCGCGCGGGCACGGAGAATGTTCCGGGGATCGCGGCAATGGCTGCCGCGCTGACGGAGGCGGTCGCGAATCTGGATGAATACAAGGCAAAGCTCACGCCTGTCAGAGACAAGATCATCGCCGGACTCAATGAGATACCGCATTCTGCGATCAACGGCGATGTGGCGAGAAGGGTGCCGGGCAATGTGAACTTCTGTTTCGAGGGGATCGAGGGCGAGTCATTGCTCCTGCTCCTTGATGACAAGGGCATTGCGGCTTCATCGGGAAGCGCGTGCACATCAGGTTCGCTCGATCCGAGCCATGTGCTGCTGGCGATCGGCAGGGTTCACGATGTGGCGCACGGTTCGCTCCGTCTGTCGATCGGGGAGGACATTACGGATGAGGATGCCGACTACATTATCAAGTCGGTTAAGGAAGTTGTTGAATACCTGAGAGGGTTCTCGCCGGTATGGAGAGACCTCGTTGCAGGCAAGGGTCAGTTCATTTTATAAGGGGGATAACATATGGCACTTTACAGCGAGAAAGTAATGGATCACTTCAGAAATCCGAGGAACGTGGGCGTTCTCGAGGATGCCAACGGTGTCGGCACGGTGGGCAATGCCAAGTGCGGTGACATCATGAAAATGTATCTGAAGATAGAGGACGACATCGTTAAGGATGTCAAGTTCGAGACTTTCGGATGCGGCAGTGCGATCGCATCGAGTTCAATGGCAACCGAGCTCATCAAGGGCAAGCCCGTTGAGGAAGCGCGCAAGCTTACGAACAAGGCGGTGGCAGAGGCGCTGGACGGTCTTCCCGATTACAAGATGCACTGCTCTGTGCTTGCCCAGGAGGCGATAGAAGCAGCTTTGAAGGATTATGAAGAACATAACCTATAAAACCTATTGACAGAGTAGGAATTAGGAATTATAATGTCCCCAGCAATTGAGGAAAGGAGAGGCATACAAATGCGTTACATGTGTTGTCGAATGTATATCAGACGGGCTTGTCAGGCATTGTGCCTCGATGCGATTCGATGTTGCTGAATCACGGTTTATGACGATCAACAGGCCCGGAGCGATGAATGAACTCCGGGCCTTAATAATTCTAAACAACTAATTCCAAACGATAGAAAGAAGGTTTTTACAAATGAGCTTAAACAGGAATTCATTACTTATACACGGCGGTATTGACGGTGACGAGAGGACAGGTGCAGTTAACGTGCCGGTCTATCAGACATCGACATATAAGCAGGACGGACTCGGCAAGGACAGGGGATGGGAGTATTCCAGGACGGGCAATCCAACCAGAGCTGCACTTGAGAAGCTGATCGCTGACCTGGAGGAAGGTGAGTACGGACTTGCTTTCGCATCGGGACTTGCCGCCATCAATACGGTATTGTCCTTGTTCAAGTCAGGGGACAAACTGATCGTGTCAGACAATATCTACGGCGGGACATTCCGCATACTTGATAATGTCTTTAAGAATTTCAACATCACATATAAGATCGTCAACACATCTGACCTCAAGGCAGTTGAAGATGCGATCGACGATGATGTTAAGGCGGTCTATATAGAGACACCTGCAAATCCTCTTCTGACGATAACAGATATAGAGGCGGTGTCTAAGATCGCCAAAAAGCACAACAAGCTTGTTATAGTAGATAACACGTTTCTCACGCCATATCTGCAGCGCCCGCTCACGCTTGGGGCAGATATCGTCGTTCACAGCGGCACGAAATACCTGGGCGGCCACTCCGACACGATATCCGGTTTTGTGGTAGTAAAGGACAAGGCTCTGGCAGACAGGCTCTACTATCTGCAGAACGCGATCGGAGGCGTGCTGGCGCCGTGGGACAGCTTTCTGATAATCAGAGGGATCAAGACGCTGGGCGTACGCATGGACAGGCATGTGGCGAATGCGGATAAGATCGCGAGGTGGCTCGCGGGCAGCGGATATGTCAGCAAGGTATATTACCCCGGACTTGAGAGCGACCCGGGCTATGAGACGCAGAAGAAGCAGGCTGACGGAGCCGGCGCGATGATATCCTTTGTGCTGAATGATAAGTATGACTACAAGGTGTTCTTCGAGAAGCTCAGACTTGTCACTCTCGCAGAGAGCCTCGGAGGCGTGGAGTCACTCGTGTGCCACCCTGCGACGATGACGCACGCGGCGATACCTGCCGATGTCAGAAAGAGAGTCGGAATAGTTGATGAACTCATCAGATTGTCCGTAGGGATCGAAGATGCGGATGACATCATTGATGATCTTAAGCAGGCAATAGAAGCTTCTGCTAAATGAAGGGGTGGCGAAGATGAATAACGTTTATGAAGATATCAGGGAAATGATCGGCAACACTCCGGTACTCAAGATAAACCATATGGGCGTTAAGCCCGGAGTTAATATCTATGCAAAGCTTGAACTTATGAACCCTGCAGGAAGCGTCAAGGACCGCGTCGGTGTCTACATGATCGAAGATGCGAAGTCCCGCGGGATCCTGAAGGAAGGCGGCACGATCGTGGACGCCACGGCAGGCAACACCGGTATCGGCATTGCAGTTGCTGCGCTTAATCAGGGACTGAGAGTCATATTTACCGTGCCCGAGAAATTCTCCGTCGAGAAGCAGAAGGTCATGAAGGCGCTGGGAGCAGAACTTATCCACACTCCGCGCGAGGACGGAATGCTCGGTGCGGAGCGCAAGGCGGAGGAGATACTGAAGACGATAGACGGGGCGGTATCGCTCAGGCAGTTCCGCAATCCGGCAAATCCCCTTGCACATTACGAGACAACGGGGCCTGAGATCTACAGGCAGCTGGACGGAAAGATCGATTATTTTGTGGCAGGTGCCGGGAGCGGCGGAACGTTCAGCGGTGCGGTAAAGTACCTGAAGGAGAAGAAGCCGGACGTAAAGGGAGTGCTCGCCGATCCGTACGGTTCGACTATCGGAGGGGGAGAGCATTTTGATTACAACATAGAGGGAATAGGCAATGATTTCATTGCCGATACGATGGACATCACACTTGTGGATAAGGTGATAAAGATAACGGATGACGAAGCTTTCGAGGCGTCGAGAGAGCTTGCAAGGCACGAGGGGATCCTCGCCGGATCATCCTCGGGTGCGGCTCTGGCGGCATCACTCAGACTGGCAGAGGAGATAGATGAGGGGAATATCGTAACGGTATTTCCGGACAGGGGCGACAGATATTTGAGCAAAGGACTCTACGATTAATGGGAAATGTTTTTGAACTTAAGAATGTCTATAAGACATACAGGAATGACGGCAAGGAATTCACCGCCTTGAAAGACGTGAGTCTCGAGGTGAATGAGGGCGAGATATTCGGCATCATCGGCATGAGCGGCGCGGGCAAGTCAACGCTCGTACGCACGCTGAACCGCCTCGAGGAAGTGTCGCAAGGCAGCGTCAGCTTCTACGGCAGGGATCTGGCAGAGCTGAAGCCTGCGGAGCTGCGCCGGGTCAGGCACTCGATCTCCATGATCTTCCAGGGATTCAATCTCCTCAGCCAGAGGACCGTCATCCAGAATGTCGAGCAGTCGCTGCGCATCATAGGAACGCCCCGTGCTGAGCGCAGATCGAAAGCGAGAGAAATGCTCGGGATCGTAGGTCTCCTGGACAAGGAGCACGAGTATCCCGCGCGCCTGTCAGGCGGCCAGAAACAGAGGGTGGCCATCGCGAGGGCACTGGCAACTGACCCCAAAGTGCTCCTTTGCGACGAGGCGACGAGCGCCCTCGATCCCAAGATCACCGGCGAGATATTAGACCTTCTTAAGAAGATCAATCAGGAGAGAAAGCTGACAATAATCATCATTACCCACGAGATGGCGGTGGTCGAGAAGATATGCGACCGCGTGGAGATAATAGACGACGGAACGCTGGCAGAGGTCGGCGACGTGAAAGAAGTGTTCAGCAACCCTCAGTCCAAGGCGGCGAAAAAGCTTGTGTTCCCGAGCAATCCTTTCGATCCGTCTGACCCGGACGGGGAACTGATAAGAATAGTCTTCGACGGGACGCAGTCAAACGTGCCCTTTATCGCAAACCTCGTGGAGAAAACAGGTCTCAAGGTCAACATCCTTAGTGCGAATACAAGAAGTGTCGGAGGCATCGGATACGGCCAGATGATCCTGGAACTGCCGGATGACAGAAAAGAGAGGGATACGATAATCAGGTTCTTCCGCGACGGGGGACTGTCTGTATCGGAGGTGAAGTCATAATGAGTGAATATATAAGAGACGCGATCCTGACGGGTATCTGGGAGACCTTTGTGATGACATTTTTTGCATCACTGTTCTCATATATCATCGGAATGCCGCTCGGCGTCATTCTTTATTCAACATCCAAGGGAAGACTAATGGAGAACAGAGTTGTCAATGCCGTGATCGGAACGATAGTCAATATCACGAGATCGCTGCCGTTCCTCATTCTGCTCGTGCTGCTCATCCCGTTCACGAGAATGCTCGTGGGACAGTCGATCGGCACGACGGCGGCCATCGTCCCGCTGACGATAGGTGCGATCCCGATAGTCGCGAGGATGGTGGAGTCATCACTCAGTGAAGTGCAGCCGGGAATAATAGAGGCGGCAACTTCGATGGGAGCATCACCTATGTACACGATCATCCACTTTGTGATCCCCGAGGCTATGCCTTCACTCCTGCAGGGCGGTGCGATCAATGTGGCAACAGTTCTCGGATATTCGGCAATGGCAGGTGTCATCGGCGGCGGCGGTCTCGGTGCGATCGCGCTCCAGTACGGTTATTACCGCTATCAGAGTGATGTGCTCTGGACGACGGTGGCGCTTCTGGTGATCATGGTAATGCTTATTCAGGAGATCGGGATCAGGATGTCAAAGAAGCATAGGAAAACATAAAGGAGCCCGCAGCAGATTTGCTCGCTTCAGTCCTCGGTTTTGGCGCCCGCGTTTTGCTGAGCAAATCCTTCAGGTGCACGTCCCGGCGCAAAAACCTGTGGAAGTCCGCTCGCAAACAGCTGCGGGCTTGACGGGGGTGATTTGAGTGGCCGGGACGACCGGTGTGCATGCCCGCTCGTGCTCAAAGCAGTTCCGGGACAGGGCATTGAGCTCTGCGGGCTGCTGATTTAAGTGCGCATTACAGTGACGGAAGTCCGCTCGCAAACAGCTGCGGGCTTGACGGGGGTGATTTGAGTGGCCGGGAC
>CADBNJ010000126.1 GCA_902795955.1 Oscillospiraceae bacterium | reverse complement strand
TGATGGATACACACAGGCAGTGAGCATCACGATCACGATCAATGAAGGTAAGGTTGTAACTCCTACAGTACCTGTTGTAATGGTCGACGGCATCGCTGTAGTACCTACAACAGAAGCAGGTCCTACAACTGAAGCAGGTCCTACGACAGAAGCAGGTCCTACGACAGAGGCAGGTCCTACAACTGAAGCAGGTCCTACGACGGAGGCAGGTCCTACGACAGAAGCAGGTCCTACGACAGAGGCAGGCCCTACGACAGAAGCAGGTCCTACGACGGAGGCAGGTCCTACGACAGAGGTAACACCTACGACAGAAGCAGGCCCTACGACTGAAGTAACACCTACAACAGAGGCAGGTCCTACGACAGAGGTAACACCTACAACAGAGGCAGGCCCTACGACAGAAGTAACACCTACGACAGAGGCAGGTCCTACGACTGAAGTAACACCTACGACAGAAGCAGGCCCTACGACTGAAGTAACACCTACAACTGAAGCAGGTCCTACGACTGAAGTAACACCTACAACTGAAGCAGGTCCTACGACTGAGGTAACACCTACGACAGAGGCAGGTCCTACAACAGAGGCAGGTCCTACAACAGAAGCTGGAACGACAACTGAGGCCTCGATTACCACTACTGCAGGTGAGACTACCGGACCTGCAAGCGAGACTACTGAGCCGACTCCTTCTGGATCTGCGTACACGACATCTGCTGCCGGAACGACAAATCCTGATGAGCCTGTACCTTCCGGATCGGCGTTCACCACATCTGCGTCCGGAACGACTGAGGCAACGGATACATCTGGAGCTGCTGATACTACGGCTGCATCACAGACAACAGGCGGCAAGTATGTTCCTGCAACCGGTGAGGATGCAACAATGGTTGTAAGCTTCGCAGTTATCTGCCTTGCAATCTCAGCCGGTATCGCGGTATACATCATCCGCAGAAGCAAGAAGGAAGAAGAGTAACAATTATTAACTGATCTTCTGATTAGAAAGGAGCCTTGACAAAAGGCTCCTTTTTTATGCTTGTTATTGTATAATTCATTTATAAAATCAAGGGGTGCAGTCAGTTAATGAAGTTTTTTGTGGGTTCGGCCGTCGGGTTCATCATATTAGCTTATTTCGTTTACAGATACTATTTGGCGGGGATAGATAATCCGCTCAATAAGGGACTGTGTAAGGAACGCAGTTTTAAGCGCTGGCAGATCATTGCCGTATTTGCTGCGGGCATAATCCTGAGAGTTTTGATATCCTACCGTAATTCTTCGCAGGGTTATCATGGATTTGCTTCAGATATAAGCTGCTTTACTTCCTGGTCTAAGCTTGCTTTCGAGCAGGGTTTATCTAATTTCTATACATCTGAGATGTATACTGACTATCCGCCTGGATTTGTATACATATTCTGGATGCTCGGTGCTACGGCAAAGTTCTTCCACTTGGAGGGCGGGACTTCGGCATTTGTAGTATTGATCAAGTTGCCCGCAATTGTTGCTGATGTGGGAATAGCTTATCTGGCATTCAGACTGGCGCAGGAAATGAAGATCAATAAGCTCGGAAGCCTTGGCATCTCGTTGCTTATTTTGCTCAATCCGCTTGTGCTGATAGACAGTGCGGTATGGGGACAGACCGATTCTGTTTTTGTTCTGCTTCTTGTTGTGGTTATGTGTCTGTTCTATCAGAATAAGACAATTCCGGCATATTTCATATATGGTTTCTCGATCCTCGTAAAGCCACAGGCACTGATGTTTGCTCCGGTTATTGTGTTCGCCTATGTGAATGAATTGCTCAAGAGTTATAAGGATAAGAAGAAGTTTACAAGAACTCTGATGGTGCAGACGGGAGCAGGACTGGGAGCGATCGCTTTCGTGTTTTTGCTGATGCTTCCCTTTGGCATAGGTGATGCACTCAAGCAGTACACTGATACAGTTACATCATATCCGTACAGTTCGGTTAACGCCTACAATTTCTGGGGTTTGATGGGCAAGATCTGGATTGGCCAGGATGAGCTGTTCCTCGGACTGTCGATGAAGTTCTGGGGAACATGTGCAATAGTCGTGACATATCTTGCTGCGACGTTCATATTCATCAAGTGCCGTAAATCGAGATCGGTATATTTCTTCCTGTCTGCCTTCATCATGATATGCATATTTACATTCTCTGTGAGAATGCATGAGAGGTATATCTATCCGGCAGTTGTATTCCTTCTGTTTGCTTTCATTCTAAGGCCGAGGCTGGAGTCGTTCATCCTGTTTGTATCGACAAGCCTTGTGGCTTTCTTCAATGCATACCATGTACTCTATTATTATGATCCGCAGAATTTCGACAGGCATAACAGGGTGATAATGACGGTTTGTGTGTTTGAACTGCTTGTTTTTGCTTACCTTGTATTTACGACTGTACGGCTTTTTGCCAAGGCGGAATCTCCTTTCAAGGAGAAAGAGCACCTGGAGAAGATGATCAGCGATAACTCATCGTACTGGACAAGGCGCGACAATGACAGGCGATCCTTTACACATTCCGTTATTGTTGCCACGATGAATAAGCGGGATTACATCATCGTGAGCGTGATCATGGTTGTCTATTCGTTTGTTGCATTCTTCCATCTGGGCAATATGTCCGCGCCGACGACAGAGTACTCTATCGTCAAGGAAGGCAATGTTTATATCGACTTTGGTGCCGACCGCAACATCAAGGAGATGTGGACTTATCTCGGTCATGAATTCAATCAGAAATACACCGTGGCTTATTCCTCGGACAGTGAGACATGGTATTCGCTTTTTACTGAGGATAATCCTTGGGATACCGGTTCGGTTTATAACTGGAACAAGACTGAAGTCGATATTGTCACCAGATATCTTTATATCGCTCCGATAGAGGCGAACAAGGCAGATGCGATCATAGAGATGGTATTCAAGGACGGGAACGGTAACATCATTACTCCCGTGAATACCGACAAATTCCATAATCTGTTTGATGAGCAGGAGTATGCCGTGACTGAAGATACATACATGAACGGCACTTATTTCGACGAGGTTCACTATACGCGCCATGTTCACGAGATGAAGAACGGTCTGTATTGCTATGAGAATACGCATCCTCAGCTGGGCAAGGAGATAATGGCCATAGGAACCATGATCTTCGGAATGAATCCGTTCGGGTGGCGTTTCAGCGGCACCGTCTGCGGAATCATCATGATATTCGCGATGTATGTTTTCGCCAAGAAGTTCTTTGACAGCACAAAGCTTGCAACTATTACCACGATCGTGTTCTCGGCGGACTTCATGCATTTCGTTCAGTCCAGGATCGCGACGATAGATGTCTATGCGGTAATGTTCATCATGATATCGTACATATTCATGTATGAATACACGCAGTATAACTTCTTTGACGTGCCTTTGAGCAAGACGTTCAAGCCGCTGTTCTGGTGCGGCGTATTCATGGCTCTCGGCATCTCATCGAAATGGATCGGCGTGTATTCTGCCATAGGTCTTGCAGTAATACTTTTTGCTTCGTTCTTCCACCGTTACAGAGAGTTCAATAATTCGCTTCACCGCTTTGAGAAGAAGATGGAACCCGGAGATGATTTCGATGTGGTGAGGACGTTCAACCGTAAGCTCATATTGACTATTGCCTGGTGCTTCCTGGTATTTATATTCATACCGCTCATTATCTACACTTTGACATACATTCCGTTCAATGACGGTGTGGAGGGCAGAAGCCTCATCACCAAGATGCTCGAAGCACAGAAGCTCATGTTCAATTACCATACGAACATTACTTCAACACACCCGTACTCATCAGAATGGTATCAGTGGCCTGTTATGTACAGACCTGTGTTGTTCGTATACGAGCCTATTACGGATTCGTTGAGAAGAGTAATCGTTCTTCTCGGCAATCCGGCAATATGGTGGCTCGGAATACCGGCATCACTCTATATGTTATATCTTTGGATCAACCGCAAGGATAAGAAGGCTGCATTCCTGATGATAGGTTATCTCGCACAGTATCTGCCCTGGATCCTGATATCAAGATATGTATTTATCTATCACTACTTTGCAAGTGTTCCTTTCATTACTGTAATGTGCATCTATGCACTGACTGATCTCGGCAAGAGATTTCCCAAGTTCAGGAAAGCAGTGTATGTCTATGCAGTCATTGCAGTCCTTCTGTTTATTCTGTTCCTGCCGATCCTGAACGGTTCGGAAGTGTCAGTAGATTACATTACGCACTTTGTAAAATGGTCGCCGGGATGGGCAATGTGAGGGTACAAGAGTAAAATTCCGAATGCAGTCGCACTTCGCGTGAATTAATGCGCAGATGACTATCTGTGCGCATACACGCTCGTGCTCAAAGTCATTCGGAATATTACTCTTGTACCTGTTCTGTCAGGATGCGGCAGCGTACGGCAGGGGATAAGATCTCTTATCTGTACATCACAAGGAAAACGCCATGTTTCTCGGCAGTAAAGCCGTGCTCTGTAAATGCACCGGTGTCTTCGCCGTCGCGGATGATATATGCACCGTCTTCAGATGGGCTATTGATGTCGAATACATAGCTGTAATGCGTGAATGAGTCCGGACTCAGGAATGCAGCGGGATAGTTGTTGTAGACAACTGAATCTCTGAATTCATCTACAGGTATCTTATCGTAGAAAAGGACCTTGGGGTAATGGATAGCAGAACTCAGGTATACTTTGTCTGCCTTGGAATTTGCCGTCTCGAGAGCCTGATCGAGACCCGCCCCGAAGTGATAGCTCAGCTTCTCGTTGTATGTTGTGTAATATGCTTTCTCGAAAGATATCGTGAACAGTGCGAAATACGCTGCGACGCCCAGCATGACCCATTTGCTCTTTATCCTGCCGAGACAGTATGCAGCAAATATAACCACCGGGATGAATAAGATGTTGATCCTGTTGATGTTAACGTTTATCAGTGTTCCGAGGACAAGGGCGGCCAGGAAGTTGATCATGAGGATCACGCCGGGGGCAAAGGTCCTGTGTTCCTTGCGTATCTGTTTGTAAAGAGCATAGACAAGCAGAACAAATCCGCCGATGCTCAGAAGCCAGATTACGTAGCCTATGAAGCCATAGCCTTCGACAAAATTCCACGGCAGTCCGTCTGACTGGTTCTTGAAGATATCCCAGAGGTTCAGTGACTTCTTGAGCATGTCTTTGAACGATACTTCACCAGATCTGAAATAAAGCAATTTGGGAATGGATATGAAGGATGACCTTATCTCATTCATATGACCTGTATTGACAAGTACAAAAAGGATCAGCGGGACTGCCATAACAGCCAGAACTGCTCCGCTGATCAACGCGTGGATGTTCAGTGTGATCTTGCGCGTATAAACGAGATAGAGTATCTCAAAGAGAAGGATGAACGGAACGATCGTCCAGATCGTGGCGTATGTGTACAGGGACAGTCCGTAGAAGACCGCCGACAGTATGAGATATTTGTTTTTATCTGCGCCGAGCACGAAGAAATACGTTGCGATGAGGATGAATCCCGGCGCCAGATTGGATTCAAGTGCCCAGCGGCTCAGGAGAATGTGCCAGGGGCAGACAGCCAGAAGTCCCAACGCGGCAAGACCGGTCTTCTTGTCGAATAATCTCGACGTGAGGAGATATGTTACTATAAGTGAAGCAATGGACAGAAGCAGCTGAGGCAGTCTGATGGCGAACGGAGTGAGACCGAATATGGCGACGAACGGGATCATGAGATATGTCTCGAGCGCGTTCATTCCTGAGCCCCAGGCAACGAGATATACAGGGTTGTGATATCCTGCCGTGTCAGTGCCGTAGTGAAGCAGGGAATAGGCCTCGTATCCTGCAAATGCCTCGTCCTGATTAAGTCCTGAAGGGAATGACCCGAATCTGAATACTCTCACAAAAAAGCCCGTGGCGAGGAAGAGCCAGAACAGGATCCTCATTACCATACTTGTGTCTGTCCGGGATATCAGGTTATTAAATCTGTTATTCTTCGATCGCATCATATGAATCCCACAGCCCCCATAAATACTGTTGTACTGAATGCGAAGACAATGAAGCACGAGTAAAGTGCTGCCAGCGCCTTTTTGCGTATTCCCGCTCTGCCGAGCAGCTCCTTATCTATCCACAATCCTGCCAGCGTAAGTGATACCGGCACAAGCGGTACGATGTACCTGAAATTCATCGTGCAGACGAAGGGAAGGTCACCGGCAAGTTTGTAGTAGCTTACCATGGAGACAACTATGAAGGATACCAGGAACCACACGCCGGCCTTTATGGCTTTATCGTCCCCCGGGATGAGCTTGCCCGATGTCAGCAGGCGTATCACGGCGACCGCCGCGAGTATGGCAATAATGACCGCTGTCCAGAACATGAAGAATGAGAAGAAATACACATTGATCCCTTTGATGTTCTCAAAGGCTTTGTCATTAAGATACTCACCGAAAACAGAGGTCTTGAGTGCCACCGTGAGCGGATTGAATTCGTTGTACCCGCTTATGGCACCGTCTTCTATAGTTGCCCACTGCTCATAAACATTCCTGAACTGGTAAGAGGAGAAGTCCGTCACCCTGTCGAAGAAGGGCATGTTTATCTTCTGCAGCGCATTGTCCGGAAGTCCCGGGACATAGAGAAGCGGAAGCCCCCATCTGAGCATATTGCGTACGGGATGCCACATCCCCAGAGGAATGCAGACGGCACCGAAGATCCCGTACTGCGTGAAGATCCCTTTGATATCGTTCTTATCTTTGATGCGTCTGACAAGCACCATAAGGAACACGAGTGCGACTGCGGGGGCAACGACGGCTGATGACATCTTAGTCATCATGCCCGGACCGATACATAGAGCGATCTTAATGATATTCCCGGCCGTCTGCTTCCTGTACCACTTAAGAGTCGTAAGGATCGCGCCCATTACAAACACTGCTGCCAGCGGGTCGTTATTGATGCTTCCGGCAAACATTATTATGGCCGGATGAAAGTTCAGTATGATCAAAGGCAGATAAAGCGCGTGTCCCTTGAGCTTAAAGTATCTCATTATCTTAATCGAGATGATTATTATCAGCATCGAATACAAAAGCGCGAGCACCTGCAGGCTCTCCCTTGCCGCATCGTGATCAACCGAGAGTATCTTCTCGTTGAAGCCGATCCACATTGCGCTGACGGTGTGGTGGAGAGGCGGATGATACGACTGCCACATCTCGTCGGGGCTGACGTTGGGAAGGCTGTGGTTGTTGAGGATGTATTCGATATATCCCGCATGCCATTCTTTCCCGCCGAAAACGCCCACGTCATGCTGGCGGTCATAGATGGATGTGATGAGGACATAATAATACTTCAGCGCGAATCC
>CADBNJ010000125.1 GCA_902795955.1 Oscillospiraceae bacterium | reverse complement strand
TGGAAGATTGATGTCTGTCGCAGGGTACCGCCCTGGAGTAACGGGGTGTCATATGACGGGTTAACTCATTTTGGGTATTTTTATGCTTATTTGGAGGCCAAGATGAGGTTATACAACACTCTGACAAGAACAAAGGAAGAATTCAGACCGATGGAGGAAGGCAAGGTCAGGATGTATGCCTGCGGTCCTACCGTCTACAATTATTTCCATTTGGGCAATGCCAGACCATTTGTAACTTTCGATACGTTGAGGAGATATTTTGAGTACCGCGGATATGATGTGACTTTCGTGCAGAATTTTACGGATATCGACGATAAGATGATCAACCGCGCCAACGAAGAGGGCATCACGGTGAAGGAGCTTGCCGACAGGTTCATCGCCGAGTATTACGTTGATGCCGACGGACTTAACTGTAAGAGGCCTCATATTCAGCCCAGAGCGACAGAGACGATCGATGCGATCATCGATATGATCAAGGCGATGGAAGCTAACGGATATACATATGTGATAGACGGCGACGGCGTCTATTTTGACGTGACTAAGAAGAAGGATTACGGCAAGCTCAGCCACTATAATCTCGAGGATCTGCAGGCCGGCGGCGGGGAGCGTAAGGCTAACTACGAGGGCAAGAAGAATCCGGGTGATTTTGCCGTATGGAAGTTCAAGAAGGAAGGCGAGCCTTTCTGGGAGTCACCCTGGGGCGACGGGAGACCGGGCTGGCACATCGAGTGTTCTGCAATGAACAAGAAGTACCTCGGTGACACGATAGATATTCACTGCGGCGGTAAGGATCTGATATTCCCTCATCACGAGAATGAGATCGCACAGAGCGAGGCTGCCAACGGATGCCCGTTCTGCAATTACTGGGTACATAATGCTTTCGTGAATGTGGACGGCGAGAAGATGAGCAAGTCTCTCGGCAATTTCTTCACGATAAGGGATATTACGGAGCACTTCCCGTATGCGGTCATCAGGTTCTTCATCCTGTCAGGCCATTACAGGAAGCCGATCAACTTCTCGGATAAGGATCTGACCGCATCGCAGACAGGTCTTGACCGTATAGTTACATGCTATAAGAATCTCAAGTTCGTACTTGCCAATAAGGGTGCAGAGGGTAACTCTGACTCTGGCAATGCAGACCTTGAGAAAGCTGTGAGCGAGGCCCATGACAGCTTCATCGCTCATATGGACGACGATCTCAACACGGCGGATGCTATCACGGACATCTTCAATCTGGTCAAGAGCATCAATACATCCGTTGCAGAGAAGAATGCCACCGGCGAAGCTCTCAATAATGCAAAGAGCATGCTCGAGGAATTATCGGGAGTGCTCGGCATCGATCTTGATTACTCGGAGGATAAGATCCCTCAGGAGATAACGGATCTTGTTGAAGAGAGAACTGCAGCCAAGAAGAACAAGGATTATGCGAGAGCAGATGAGATAAGAGACATCCTGAAGGCTAAGGGTTATTCGGTCAAGGACACGCCAAATGGTCCTCAGATAGAGAAGTTATGATCATACCCTTCATTGCAGCTGACTTAAGAGAGGTATCTCCTCAGGTTCTGGCTTATATCGGCGATTCGGTGTATGAGCTCTATGCCAGGTGTCACGTGGCAACAAAGTGTGCCGGCAATAACAACAAGATGCACAAGAAGAACGTCGGATATGTAGCAGCCACGGCGCAGGCCAGGGCAATGCGCATCCTGGAGAGTGAACTTGATGAGGAAGAGGACTCATACTTCAGGAGAGGAAGGAACTGCAATCCCCATACGTCATCCAAGAATGCGAATCACGGTGACTATATGTACGCTACGGGATTTGAAGCACTTATCGGATTCCTTTTCCTGGATAACAGGACGACAAGGCTTGAGCAGATAATAACCAGAACGTTTGAGATACTGGATGCTGAATGATTACCGGAGGAATAAATGAGACGGGAAGACATCGGTGAGGACAACAGCTATATAGAAGGGCGTAACAGCGTGTCAGAGGCGCTGAGAGCAGGGCACGAGATCAACAAGATGTGGATATTGAAGCCCGCCGAAGGAAGACGCCTTGAGCCCGATCTTGCCAGGATACTGGGAGAGGCTAAGGACAGGCATATCGTCGTTGTCCGGGTCAACAGGCAGGCACTTGATAAGATGAGCACGACCGGCAATCACCAGGGCGTTATAGCGCAGATCGCAAGCCACGACTATGTTGATCTTGAAGACATAGTAAGCAAGGCGGAGGAAGAGGGGAGAGCACCTCTCCTGCTGGCTCTTGACGAACTGAAGGATGCATATAATCTTGCCTCTCTTCTGAGGATCTCGGATGCGGCGGGCGTAGACGGTATCATTATTCCCAAGCACCGGTCAATAGCTTTGAATTCAGTCGTTTCCAAGCTCTCTGCCGGAGCCGTGGAATATGTACCCGTAGCGAGGGTGACTAATCTGTCACAGTCGCTCAGGAAGCTCAAGGAGGAACACGGATTCTGGGTATGCGGAACTGATATGGATGGTTCCTCCGATTATGACAAGGCCGATTATTCGGGTCCGCTCGTCATTGTTGTAGGAAGCGAAGGCGACGGAATGCGCAATAACATAAGACAGTGCTGCGATTTTACGGTGAATATCCCGATGGTAGGACATGTTAACAGCTTAAATGCCGCAGTTGCGACGGGAATTATTGTTTTCGAAGCGGTAAAATACAGGAGAAATAAGGCAGAAGGCTGAGGTTATCTGCAGGAGGCTCGTAATACATGAAGTCGGCGGCGAGAAGAGCTATATCAGTTATACTGGCGGTCCTGATGATCGTCCCGGCGGTATTTGTTCTTCAGAGCTGCAAATTCGTGGATGAGATCAGGGATAAGATGATCGATACGCCCGAGGATTACATCTCCAAGCAGGAACTTGCCAGGCTGATCATCAGTGCGATCAGGCAGCAGGGCAATGTGGCAGACAGCTTCTCTCAGATACCGGACGCACAGCTTAACGGGATCAGTTATTCCGTGTTCAATGAGTACGTATCAATACTCAGAGACATCTCGTATGAATACGGTACGGTCACATCGTTCAGATTCCTGAATGATGACGATGCGGCGGAATATGTCAACGGACTTCTTGACAGGTCAGGAAGGACAGAAGTGCCGGATAAGTACGGCAAGCTCAATGTTGTCGAGCTCGAGTACGGCGGAACGGACAAAAAGGAGAATGATTACGGCGGATGCAGATTCTTCGTGTCGGAGGATACGACAGGAGTGGCATATCTGTCCAAGGAGCTTGTTACCGATACTATTGCCGCTCATAATTATCTGATGCATTATTTCACGATGCTCGAGAATAACAATACCGACGGTCTTTTTGCACTGCTCGAGCCGCTCTATGACTCCGAGATCTACATAAATACGGTCATTGCCGCCAAGGCACAGTATATTGCCGAATACTATATGCTTAAGGTCAGAAGCGTGATGAATGAGTATGTATTTGATGTAGTTACACCGTTTGTGGTACACGTCATGATCCCCAAGGTAATAGGGGATGACGGTGAGAGTCTCACAAACCATGAGGTGACACTTGTGGTCGGATCAGACGGCAACTATATGATCTATGATGACATCCCGTGGTATCTTGATTCCGCATCGATCGGCATATATGATGCGAACCAGAATCCCGTAAGGATCCAGGGCGTTATCCTCAATGATGCAAAGCTGCGTGCACTTATCGGGGATCCGATCATCGTGAACAGGGTGGAGTTGTCTGAGGAGGATAAGGCATTCTACGGTAAGCCTTTGAAGATAAGGGCTTTCTATAACGGCATCATATTCGATATCTTTGCTGAAGAGGATAAAGACGGCAACTGGTCAGGTGAAGTCGGTGACATGATCATCTACAGCAACACCTACAGTATTGACGGACACATCTCTGCCGGCATGAACAAGTCAGAGCTGCTCCTCATCTATCCCATGATCGACGAAGAGGATTTTACATTCAGATTCACATCAGGCAAGACGGAATATGTTGTTGATTTTACCTTCGATGAGAATAACAACATCGAGTATGTGAATATAATCAAGTCAGATCTGTACAGACATAAATCTTAGAATTTGGACATAAGCCTCGTGATCATCTGATCACCGGCGCCCTTCATCCGCAGATACTCTCTTATGTCGCCGTTGTAATTCTTGTCCAGGTGACCGAGCATTATCTCCATGTTGACAGCGTCGGATCTTAATGTGTGCTTCATGCAATCTTCGCGTTTCTCAATGAGCGGGTCAAGGAACCACTTGATATTCTCGTATGAGAAAGCGTAGTTTGTGATGATGTCCACGCGTGATGCACCGGCCAGAAGATAGATTATAGCCGCAATTATTCCTGTCCTGTCCTTGCCGTGCGCACAGTGGAACAGGGCACATCCTTCACAGCGTGACAGAACATCGAGGACCTTTATTACGTCTCCTGATAATTCTTCGAGGATCTTCACATAGAAATCGCCGAGAAGGTGAGTCCTGAGAAATACCATGGTCGGATCCTCTTCAAGGTCAGGATTGCCAAGGAACAGCGGTATACTATGGAAATCGATGCCGTCATCCTGCTGGGCGGGGCTGCCGTACCTCTCAAGCTCGGACTTGGACCTGAGATCAATGACGGTCGTAACGCCGTATTCCTTAAGCTTTGCCATGTCGTCATCACTGGACTCGGACAACGTTCCGCTCCTCACGAAAACGCGCTCCGGGAACAATCTGCCGCCTTCCAAAGGCATGCCGCCCATGTCCCGGATATTCAGGATCCCCTTAATATCTATCAGCGAACATCTCGGATCGTAATTACTCATGACATGATTATACAACTGTTTGCGGTTGACATTCAATGGTTCGTGTACTATTATTATATGGCTGTCAGGGAACTGACAGGAACATGCGCCCGTAGCTCAACTGGATAGAGTGTCTGACTACGGATCAGAAGGTTGTGGATTCGATCTCTGCCGGGCGCGCCAG
>CADBNJ010000124.1 GCA_902795955.1 Oscillospiraceae bacterium | reverse complement strand
TGAGCCACATTGGCAAATCAGCATAAGAATTTTACTTATAAAGAAAGATAATGTCAAGCCAAGATAAATGATATAATTTATTTATAAATTTTCGAGAGGATATGCGATGAAGAAGAATCAACGCCGGTTATCCGTATATATACTTGCTCTTGCAGTTGCATTTTGCAGTGTTTTGTCAGGCTGCAACAAGGGTAATGATGAATTTCCGTCCGTTACTTTCCCGGAAGATACGTCTGTTCCGTCTTCATCTGCATCGACCCGGGAATCGACTGTTCCCGAAGCGGATATTTACAATATAACGGTAGCATCGCCATATTCTTACAGTACTGTTCAGTATCTCGCCAAGCTCTATTATTGCAAGACTCATGATATGATGGGAGAGAATACCGGCAATACGATCTCGCTGGATTATCTCGACGGGATCGACCCTGATTTCATTGTCAGTTCCGTTCTCACTCCTGTTGAAGGTGCCACTGTTGACACCGTGACGTTGTGGAACAATGATAACAGGGCGCCGGATGTTTTTCTTACGTCACAGGTTACCGAGATGAAGAACAATGATCTGATCATTCCTCTGAATGATCATTTATCAGATAATCCGCTGCTGTCGTCAGGGAGAGTTTTTATAAGCGCTGTTGAGCAGGATATGTATGACGGTCTTATGTATGCTGTTCCGTATTATTCATCGGTGATGCTGCTCGTTGGCAATTCGGAATACATACCTTCTTCGGGCAAGCTCCCTTATAAACCTGATGTTCGTCAGTTCAGGTCTTATCTTGAAGAGATCGGCAGGGAATATGACTGTATTCCTCTGTCCTCGGGGCGGGATCTGATACCGTATATCAATTCCGCATTTAATGATGACAGATCATGTTCTTACATGCTCTGTGACGAATACAGGATCAACAAAGACAATACGATGGCTGTAATAGATAAGACATTGGGTTATATTAACGGGCTTTACGGCGAGGGACTGACCGCTGATTATACATCCGGGGGATCTAATCCTGTGTTCTCGCGCAATGCCGGAATATGGACGGCATCTTCATCAGAGATACCGAATTGGGACAGATATTATCCCGCAGGTATTTACCTTGCGTCATTGCCGGCAGAAGATAATACCGGCAATATCTCGCCTATGACTACACTTTACTCTTTCTGTGTCAATAAGAATACGGTGAATAAGGAGTTTGCTGCAGATTTTGCGGCATTTATTGCGCTGGACAGTGATGCGAGAATGCTGACGGAGAGGCTTGAATACCTCAACGGATTCCTTCCGAGCATTAATTCTTCGGAAGTATGGGAGACGATAACGGATGATCCGGTTTTCGGTCAGTTGGCAGGTTTGTATTATCAGCATCTTGATAAGGCTGTTTACTGTCCGGGAGTAAATGACAGGCTGTTTATCAGTGTGAGTGACTATCTGGCATCTTACAAAGGCGGGGCATTCGACCCGGAGGCCTGCTATGGTAAGACTTGAGAAGATAAGGATCGGGGATGCCCGCAAACTGCGCGAGTCCGGGCTCGTCAGCGGGTCTATTGTCTCAATCGAAGATGAGATAAGGTCATTTGTTGATTTCGGGCAGATAAATGTTCTCGTGGCTTATGAGGACAGTGTTCCCATAGCCATGATCAAGATCCACCTGCTTGACAGGAAGAATTGCAAGGTTCATCTGAATATTGTAATTGAAGAGATATTGAGCGACGATATGACATATGAGCTTATAGATAAGCTGACTTACTATTGTCTCGTAGAACAGGCGTATCATAAGGTTGCCGTTACCATATCATCGGGCAACATGTATATGGAAGAACCGTGCACTGCGGTCGGGTATATCCAGGAATCAGTTCTCGCAGATGAGATCGATAATAACGGGTACTTTGAAGATGCCGGATTGTTCAGGGTTTTGTCCGGAGATTACAGGAGCTACAACTGCTGTTTTGTTCCTTTCGAGATGGGGGCGGCGGTCATTACGGGATCACGTGATTATATCGACGGCATAAAGCTGTACAGGTACGGTGACAGACTTAATGAGGGCTTTGTGCTCAATGTGGCCAAGCAGCTCCGTCTCGTTGATAATGAGGGATGTCTCCTCGATAATTCAGACGGCAAATATGATATGGATGATGAAGAGCTTGATATGCTTCCTAACGAGGTGAGCAAAGCGTATTATCAGGTGTCCAATTATTTCACGAAGACTTCTTCTTCCTTTGATCTCAATCTTAATATGGACAAGGGAACCGAATTCCAGAAGAGTGTCTGGAAGCAGCTGACCGGAGTTCGTTACGGCAGTACAAAAAGCTACGAGGATATTGCGCTGCTCATATCGGACGGTGATATCAGGAAAGCAAAGAATCTTACCAGGGCAGTCGGCAACGCCTGTTCCGAGAATCCGATAATGCTTGCTGTTCCATGTCACAGGATCATAGGCAAGGACGGTAAGCTTGCAGGATTCTCCGCGGGCGTGGAAGTTCAGGATTATCTCCTTACATTAGAGGCATTTACTTATGTTACGTCGATCAAATAGGTGATATATGGCAAAGCATGATAAGACAGATATTGGAATATCAACAATACTTAATCCCGTTCCGGTCGTAATGGTGTCTGCTGCGAATATGCGTGGCGATCATAATATCTGTACCGTCGCATGGGCAGGCACTGTCAATTCCGAACCGCCTGTCGTATCGATCTCTTTACGCAAATCAAGACTCACGCATGATTATGTTGATGAGACAGGTGAATTTGTAATCAATCTTGTTAATAAACAGCTGGCAAAATCCTGTGACCGTTGCGGCGTTAGATCAGGAAGGGATGAGGATAAGTTCAAGACCTGCGGTCTTAATCCTGTTCCCGGCAAGGGGCTTCAATATGCTGTTGCCATCAAAGAGGCGCCTGTAAGCATATCATGTAAAGTAATCAGTGTTACCGAACTTGGTTCGCATGATATGTATCTTGCGGAGATCGTGGGCGTTACTGCAGATTCATATCTGCTTGATGACAATGGCAGACTGTGTCTTGATAAGGCAAAACTGGTTGCATATAACCACGGCGAATACTTCCTGTTAGGGGAGAAGATAGGCTTCTTCGGTTATTCTCTGGCTTCTGAAGATGTTCTGAAGAGAAGAATGGGTTGATCACTGTTATATATCATTCTCGGTATAAACCGTATAACCGTTGTTGATCAGAAGTTCGGCAGTTACTCCGTTGCCTTCACACTTGCTTCCCGTAAAAGTACCGTCATATATCATGCCTTTGCCGCATGACGGACTGTTGGCTTTGAGGACAGCATAATCAACATTGAACTTCCGGGCCAGATATAGAGCCGTATCGGCACCTTTACGGTATTCGGCTGTTACATCGTTGCCGTCTTGCATGATCACTTTATCACCGACACGTTCTGATGGCGTTCGCGGTGTGGGAAGTCCGCCTGCCTGCTCCGGACAGACCGGTATCAGTTCATTTCCGTCAATAAGATCGATGACCTTCTGACATGGGCAGGAATCGCCTTTGTATCTGCATTCCACGCCGAGAAGACATGCGCTGACCAGAATCTTTGCCATAGCTTAAACCTCCCGAAAAAGTATTACATTTATTTTACATTACCTATTTATTAAATATGACTTTTTTATTATAATTTCAATAGTGTGCATTTGGCAAATATAATATGTGAGGTGTTATTTATGGACAGTAAGTACATGAAGAATGTCACTGTATTCAATCACCCTTTGATCAGGCACAAGGTTACCCATCTTTGCGACGTAAACACCGGATCGAAGGAATTCTGTGAGATCGTTTCTGAGATAACGATGCTTATGGGGTATGAGGTTCTCAAGGATCTTCCTACGAAGATGGTTGAGATCCAGGCTCCCTTATCCAGGTTTGAATCTCCGGTCCTGGCAGAAGATTTTACGATCGTACCTATACTGAGAGCAGGTCTTGGAATGGTTGACGGACTTCGTAATCTGTTGCCTACGGCAAAAGTAGGTCATGTAGGTCTGTACCGCGATGAGAAGACGCTGCAGCCGGTTCAGTATTATTACAAGATGCCTGTTGATGTTGCTCAGGGTGAAGTTATTGTTGTGGATCCTGCTTTCGCTACGGGTGTCAGTGCTGATGCTGCGATCAGGCTTCTTAAGGAAGCGGGCTGCAAGAGGATCAAGTTCATGTGTATCTTTGCGAACGATCAGGGTATCGAACTGGTTGCCAAGAATCACCCCGATGTGCCGATCTATGCCGCATATCACTCGACATTACCTTTGAATTCACACGGATATATCGTTGATGCTGCAGGTGACGCCGGCGACAGAGTCTGCGGAACCGTAAGTTATAAGCCGCAATAAGAATATGTTTTTTGACGAGGGGGTTATTCTATGAAGTTGGTTTATGAGGTGAGCGATAGACCGCCTTTTGGCAAGACTGTCGTTTTTGCTCTGCAGCAGATGATCGCTATCATGGCTGCAACGCTTCTCGTTCCGATGCTGGTATCTTCATTCGGACTTGAAGCTGATCCTGCTGCCGCATTGTTCGGTGCAGGAATAGGTACTTTGGTTTATATCATGTTCACAAAGAAAAAGAGCCCCGTATTCCTCGGAAGCTCTTTTACTTTCCTTGGCGCATACGCTGCATCGATAGGTCAGAATTTCGGTTATCTCGGAATTATCATCGGCGTATTCTTTGCCGG
>CADBNJ010000123.1 GCA_902795955.1 Oscillospiraceae bacterium | reverse complement strand
TTTTAAGGAGGTTAGTGCAATGTCTTCACCGCATATCCTTATATGCGACGATGATCCCGTCGTCCACGAGTCGCTCTCGCTTTATTTTGACAATGAGAATTTTACACATTCGGATGCTTATGACGGTGCCGAGGCACTCAGTCTTATCCATACGACTAACCCGGACCTTATCCTTCTTGATATCATGATGCCCGAGATGAGCGGCATTGAAGTCTGCAAAGAAGCCCGCAAGACACTCACCACCCCCATAATCTTCCTGTCAGCCAAAGGCGATGAGATCGACAGGATCCTGGGGCTTGAGCTGGGCGCAGACGACTACATCGTTAAGCCTTTCTCACCCCGCGAAGTCATCGCGCGCATCAAGGTCGTACTCAGAAGGGCCGGTGAGAATACCGAGAGTTCCAACATACTCAAGTACTACGAGCTCGAGATCAACGTAAGTAATTACGTGGTTAAGATCCGTGACGAGATAATACCCTTCACTCCGAAGGAAGTTGAGATCCTTCACTATCTTGCTTCCCATCCCGGTCAGGTCTATAACAGAGAACAGATAATCTCTGCGATCTGGGGTGACAGTTATTCCGGAGATCCCAGAACCGTCGATACACACATCAAGCGCATAAGACAGAAGGTCAACGTCGAAGGCGCGAGGTGGAATATCCAGACCGTTTACGGAATCGGCTATAAGTTCGAGGTCCAGTAATGTTTCAAAGCACGCTGCTGAGAAGGACGATGACATTGGTGATCGGTGCACTGGTGGCATCGACTTTCCTCACCCTCGTAGCGTTCCTTCTCGCAGGCCGTAATGTTACCGTCAATAACGAGATTACCAGGACTCTCGAACAGACCCGCGGCATATCAAGCGCCATCAATGAAGTCCCGGAATACTTCAATGATGATGATTTCATTAAGTTTTTCCTGGACTCTTCCCTTATCACTGACAAGGACATCTTCATCCTGGACGGCAAAAAGGACATACTCGCCCAGCCCTCGGGAACCCACCGCATTCTCGACGGGGACAAGACCGAGCTTGCATTCAGATACATAAAGGAATCCTCTTTCGAAGGTG
Organism: Oscillospiraceae bacterium; assembly: GCA_902795955.1. Taxonomy (GTDB): domain Bacteria; phylum Bacillota; class Clostridia; order Saccharofermentanales; family Saccharofermentanaceae; genus Saccharofermentans. The sequence goes on along the minus strand of CADBNJ010000123.1, from coordinate 4,477 downwards.
AAGAGACGGACGGCATCAGATATGTTCCCATTGATTCCACTGTCAGCGGAGAGAGGATCCTCATCACGCTCTGCAGCATAACCTACAAGGAAGAACAGGCCTTCCTCTGCACGCTGTCGATAGTCAAGGACTTCGATACCGTCATCACGTCATTTGTTAACATCCTGGCACTCTCCACGCTGCTCGCGGCAATGGCGATGCTCATTCCTTCATATATCATGGTCAACCAGATCATCCTCCCTATCCAGAACGTGAATGAAGTCGCCAAGCAGTTTGGACAGGGCAATATGTCGGTAAGAGCCGATGAGACTCATAAGGGCGAGATCGGTGAGCTCGGTGCCTCGTTCAACATGCTTGCCGACAGGCTGTCGCAGTCGATCACCGACCTGACGATCGAGCGTAACAGACTCGAGGATATCTTCAATGTCATCTCCGAAGGCATCGTCGTTGTCGACCAGAAGTGCTCTCCGATAGTTGTAAATAACGAGGCGAGAACCATCTTCACGAACGCTCACAGGAGCAACCTCTTCACGGAGAGGCTGCAGCTGATCCCTTTCGATGAGATATGGAGCGATTTTGATGCGTGCCTCGATTCGGGCGAGACAAAGCAGAGAACTGTTGAAGGTCCCGATTATGCATATCTGTCAACCATCGTTCCCAAGCTCGATACTGAAGGCAAGTGCGTCGGCGCGATCGGTTTCTTCCGCGATATATATGATGAACAGAAGCTGGAGAGAACGAGAAGGGATTACGTATCCAATATCTCACACGAGCTTAGAACACCTCTGCAGACATTGAGAGGCCTCATCGAACCTCTCGCTGACGGAATGGTCAAGAAGGAAGAAGATAAGCTCAGATATTACAATATCATCATGAACGAGACAATGCGTCTGTCCAGACTCATCGACGACATGCTCGAGCTGTCCAAGCTCCAGTCCAGAGCAGTTGCTTTCAAGAGCTTCCCTTTCGATCTCAATACGCTGCTGGAGGACCTTGAGACAAAGTTCCGCCCCATCATGAAGGAGTCCGGCATCAACTTCAAGGTTAAGTTCAATTCCGGCAGAGTACCTACGGTCATGGGTAATCCCGACCGTGTCGAGCAGGTACTCATCATACTCCTCGACAACGCCAAGAAATATACGCCCGAAGGCAAGAGCGTAACTATCTATACCGATTATATCGAGAGTTCCAACAAGGTAAACATCTCCGTATCGGATACAGGCCAGGGCATTCACGAATATGACATCAATCATATCTTCGACAGATTCTTCAAAGCCGACCGTGCCAGAGGCAAAAAAGGCAGCGGCCTCGGTCTGTCTATCGCCAAGGAACTTCTTAACTACATGGGTGAGGACATCACCGTCGAGAGCGTATACGGCGAAGGAACCACCTTCAGATTCACTCTGACCAAGGCAGAAGCATATGAGACCTGGAAGTAAGAGGATCAATAAATACCTGTCAGAATCAGGAGCATGTTCAAGGCGCGGTGCGGATAGACTCATAGAAGAAGGACGCGTTACCATCAACGGAGTTACTGCAACACTGGGCTCGTCGGTATCAGATGGCGATGTCGTCGAGCTCGACGGCAAAGGGATACTCCCCGCAGACGACAGGATCTATCTCGCTTTCAACAAGCCTCTCGGCATCACATGCACGACAGATCATGATGACCCGACTAACATCATCGACTACATTAATTATCCCGAGCGCATCTTCCCTATCGGGCGCCTCGATAAGAACTCATCAGGCCTGATACTTCTGACAAACGACGGAGACATCGTAAACCGTCTCCTCCGCGCCGAGAACAATCACGAGAAAGAATATATAGTATCAGTCGACAAACCGCTGCGCTCCGACTTCCGTTCCAAAATGGAGTCAGGGTTACCCGTATTAGGACAGATCACGCTCCCCTGCGAGGTGGAAGTTCTGGGATCCAGGAGATTCAGGATCGTACTCCACCAGGGCCTTAACAGACAGATCAGAAGAATGTGCGAATACCTGGGTTACAGGGTAGTCAAGCTGCGCAGGGTACGCTTTATGAACATCGAATTAGGTGACCTCCCTCTCGGAGAATACAGAAGATTAACACCGCGGGAGACAGAAGAGATTACAAAAAACGATCTTCACTTCAATCCGTGAATAACAAAAGAGGTGTCCCGTTAATCAGGACACCTCTTAAAAATGATCATCTTATAAATACTACTGAAGCCGGATCATTCGCCCTTCTTCTCTTCACCGTCTGAACCGCCCGGTTCATCCGCAGCATCCTCTTCCTTCTCTGAAGTATCAGCAGACTCATCAGTCTTCTCAGCCTCACCGGCAGCTTCCTCAACAGCTTCATCTGCCTTCTCTTCCACAGCATCAGCTGCTTCGGAAGACTCGCCCTTCGCCTCTTCGATTATCGCGTCAAGAGCGTCATCGTCAACGGAAGAAGTCTTCTCAGACTCATTCCAGAATCTAACCTTATCTTCGCTGTTACGTGCACCGTATGCATCAGCGATGGCAAAAGCCTCTTCACGCAGCTTAAGGAAATCCTCCTTGGAAGCCAGATCCCTTGTTGACGTCTGGAAACATGCATCCTCGAAGACATTGTCAAGGATAAGATACATTGCTTTATCGCCGCCCAGGTTGTTATCCACAAGAGCCTCTGCCCTGTCAGGTGAACCTTCTCTCGCATCGAAATTCTCGAACGCGATCTTGATAGTGCTGAACCTGAACCTGAGCACTACATTCTTCTCATTATAATCAACTGCAACGCGGTACTTGGCGATAAGGAACGACTGGATAAATACCAGTACGCAGATCAGAACTCCCAAAGACGCGATTATCGCTGCGGGCAGAAGTGATCCCATTTTGATGAAGCCGAAGACTGCGACAGCCGCGAAGACTGCACAAAGTATCAGAGAGATTATCCTTCGTGATACGATCTGCTTGCCGCTGGCCGGGAAACAGTGCACGCCTTCCTGCGGAAGTGCGCTGATCTTTGCCTGATCTTCAAATCCTGATGCCATAATAAACCCTCCTTATGAATTACCGGAAAGCACTTTGATACGTTCTTCAACGCCCTTGTACATTTCCTTATACTTAGCTAATTTCTCACGCTCAGCGTTAACGACCTTCTCCGGTGCGTTATTGACAAACTGTTCATTGCCAAGCTTGCCTTCGCCCCTCTTGATCTCACCTGCAAGCTTATCCTTCTCGCCGGCAAGCCTTGCAAGTTCCTTCTCGATATCGATAAGATCCTCGAGAGGGATGTACACCTCGCCGCCGTCAAAGACAGCTGTAACAGCATTAGCGGGTATTCCTTCCTTGGCTGCTTTTGTCTCAAGGCTGCTTACGGAAGCAAGTCTCTCAAGGAAAGCGCTTCCGTCTTCAAACATCTTGCAGATCTTGCTGCTCTGGGATACAACGATGATATGTGCCTTATGTGACGGCGGAACATTCATCTCCGTCCTTATGTTACGGATCGAACGGATGGCTCCCATGAGAGTAGTCATCATGTCTGCCTCATCAGCAAATACCGGTATAGCCGAAGCATCCGGCCAGTCGGATATCATGATCGAATCTGCCTTATCTTCCAGAACGAGATTGCCGTAAACTTCCTCAGTCAGGAACGGCATGAACGGATGCAGGAGCTTGACTGCTGTACCCAGACAATAATTCAATATGTACTGTGCCTCGAGTCTCGTCTCACACTCCTTGTCGAACAGTCTGCTCTTGGCGATCTCGATATACCAGTCGCAGTAATTCTCCCAGATGAAATCAACTATCTTGGAGAGTGCCACGCCGAAATCATAGTTATCGATGTTTGCCGTTGCCTCTTCTACAAGATTATGCAGATTTGTAAGTATCCACTTGTCCTCGATCGTGAACTTGCTCCTGTCAACCTTGCCGAAGTCGATATCGTCCTCCATGTTCATGATGACGAATCTCATTGCGTTCCAGATCTTGTTGGAGAGGTTACGACCCATGAGGATCTTGTCTTCCTGGAATCTCTGGTCGTTGCCGGGCGCATTACCCGTGCAGAGTGCAAATCTCAGTGAGTCAGCACCGTACTTTGATATGATCTCAAGCGGATCGATGCCGTTGCCCAGGGACTTGCTCATCTTGCGTCCCTGTGAGTCTCTTACAAGACCGTGGATGAGGACATCACGGAAAGGAACGTCGTTCATGTGAGCCATGCCGGCTACGATCATTCTGGATACCCAGAATGTGATGATGTCATAACCCGTTACGAGTGTATCCGTAGGATAATACCTCGCCAGATCCTCTGTCTTCTCAGGCCATCCCATAGTAGAGAAAGGCCAGAGTGCCGATGAGAACCATGTATCAAGAGTATCGGGATCCTGGCGCATGGGCTTGCCGCACTTGGGGCAGAACGCCGTATCTTCCTTGGTAACAACGATCTCTCCGCAGTCATCGCAATAGAATGCGGGGATCCTGTGACCCCACCAGAGCTGACGTGAGATACACCAGT
>CADBNJ010000122.1 GCA_902795955.1 Oscillospiraceae bacterium | reverse complement strand
CCGGATCGATCATCTGTGCGCCGATCGCGAAGGCATTGATGTTCGCGATGGAGCCCGCAATGGGATAGTTGGATACGTAGCATATCCTGTGATCCTCGGAAAGGGAGGCCGCCATCGCACCCAATATGAACTTGGCTTCATACATGCGCCCGTAATACGTTCTGAGTGCGCTGTGGGACAGGTAAACAGAGCAGTTGAGGAACTTGATCGACGGATATTTGACGGCAGCGCGCAGAGTGTTGTCGATCTGTATCGGCGAAGTCGTGAATATCATGTCGATCCCGTTGCTGTTTGCCTCTTCACATGTCTTATCGAAGTCTTCGTCAGTAACTATGTTAGCCGCAGTGAAAGTCTGCACCACGTCTCCGAACACATCGTGCAGTTCGAGCCTTCCTTTCTCATGACCGTTGATCCATCTCGACTCGGCAGGATCGCCGTCGTAGATGAACAGGATCTTGAGAGGATGTGAAGCGCTGTACGTCTTCTTCATGATGTTGTCGATTATTGGGATGACAGTCTTCTTCTCCAGCTTCGGCTCCTCGGAGAAAGCGATCTGATTGCCGTATGCGCGGATCCTTATCTCCTTCCAGATCTGCGCGAGATTCCTCTTGACCTCGTCGATGACGGGCGTACGCATTCCGTCGAACTTGTATATCTCAAGATAGACAAGGAACGCATCTCCCACGGTGATGTTGAAGTCTCCGCCTCCTGCTGCCCTGTAGCATTTTGTAAATGCGAGGAAAGCGGACTTGAGATCCATTATCGTGTCCTCGGGCCAGAAAGTATCAGACAGTTCCATTCCCACCAGCGCAGCGAGCTTCTCATATCCGCCCGGCTCGGAGAATGTGATGTTATATATCGACGTACACTTGTAGAACTTCAGGAATTCATAGTAGATCCTTACTTCCGTATCATCAGACTTGGGAGGGAGGACTCTCGTAACGTTTGCAAGTATCGTGGGCTGTTCCAGATATTTAAGGACAGACACACGCTTGTTGCCCTCCGAGACATAGAACTTGCCCATGAATTCAATAACGGTGATGGCATCGGCGATGCCTTCATCCGTCTGATAATCGTAGAGGCTCATCCATTTGGCCGCAAATTCCGTATCAGGAGGGAGCATGGGCATAAAGTTCCTCGCGAAAGCATCCTGCCTTCCCTTGGTGACGGTTCCCACGACAAAGTCAAGCGGGATCTCACGCAGACCCACGTTCTCTTCCTTCATCGTCGTCCTTGATTCAAGCATGTAGTCGAGTGCGGGAAGATACGGATACTTCCCTTCGCTTAAAGCCTTCTGATAATCCTTGTTGCCAAGCTTCCTGGCTTTTGCATATTCTTCGGCGATCGTTGCCATTAACTATTCCCCTTATTCTTGTTCCTCATTCTGATAACAAGGTCATTATAGAGATGAGGTCATCTTTTGCATATTGTCAAAATAAACGGAAAACGCGCATTATATGTTAAAATAATAAGCACATATCAACATATGAGGAGGCATTCAACATGGAGATTAAACTGTACCGCTGCAAGCATTGCGGCAATATTGCGATCAAGGTCCTCGACAAGGGCGTTCCCATGATGTGCTGCGGAGAGAAGATGGAGGAGATCATTCCCGCTTCCGTCGATGCATCCGTCGAGAAGCACGTTCCCGTAGTATCCGTTGACGGAACGAGGGTTACTGTTGACATCGGATCTGCTGCTCACCCGATGACGGCGGAGCACCTTATCCAGTTTGTTATACTCGACACCACGGCAGGTGTCCAGATCGCGGAGCTGGCTGCAGGAGATGTGCCTCAGGCTGTTTTTGAGTTATTGCCGGGCGCTGAAGTGAAGAAAGCATACGCTTACTGCAACCTGCACGGACTCTGGGTCAACTGAAGCCGCTTTGCCGGGATTTGGTGAAGGGGACAGCTTGCAAAAAATGATATTGACAACATTCTAATTGCAAGTTATACTCTTTTTGCACTTCGCGAGGAGTGCCCCGGCAAAAAGATGGAAGCATAGCTCAGCTGGGAGAGCATCTGCCTT
>CADBNJ010000121.1 GCA_902795955.1 Oscillospiraceae bacterium | reverse complement strand
GACCACGGAAGAGCAAGATTATCACGCTCAAGTCCCGTTATGAACTCAAGGTCATCCGGCGTCCCGTAACGGACTGCGGGATTCACTTCTTAAACCTCTCTGCCTGTGATACGGCGCAGTATGTCGCCGTCACGGACGCACCGTCAACCGGTCTCGGATCAAGAAGCGCGGCTGCTGCTATGCCCTGGGGAAGGATCACCGCGCCCCTGGCATATTCGGCTCTTATCCCCGCTTCTTCAAATGCGGCGCGCACCGTCTCCGCACCGTCTCCCATGACTATTATCCTGGGCTTCTTGGTCCCAAGCATATTCTTAAACTGCGCTGCCAGTTCTGTGGCATCATAAGCATTCTCTTCAACTGCAACGGCATGAGTCTTTCCGTTCATGATCCTTGCAAACACCCTGTTATTGCGCGCATCAAAGCACGGGACAAAATACGTTATCCTGTCTGTATCCTCACAGATCTCGCACGACATCGCCAGTGCAAGAGTCGACGATACCGGTATTACCTTCTTGCCTGATGCAAGCGCCATGCCCTTGACGGCTGACAGTCCTATCCTGATACCTGTGAAAGACCCCGGACCCGTCGTGACCGCAAAGCAGTCGATCGAATCAAATCCTGTCCCCGCCTCATGCATGATCCTGTCAACGAGAGGCATGAACGTCTCGGAATGAGTCTTCTGTTCCATGCACAGTTCGTATGCAAGCGGCTTCATATCATCGAAGACCCCCGCACAGCATGTGGAATTCGATGTATCACAAGCAAGTATCCTCAAAGCTCCGCCTCCCTTATCAGTTCATCTATTCCGGCAAATCTGTCCCCGTCCGGTGCGCAGATCTCAAACGACCGTTCATCTCCCGAACCCGTTATCCTGATCCTCACGGCATTATCCGGTATGAGATCGTCGATGATACTGCTCCACTCGATGACGCATACCCCGCCCCTGTAGAAATATTCATCAAGACCCGCCATCAGGAACTCCTCACTGTCTCCTAAGCGGTACGTATCGAAATGGAACACCGGCAGCCTTCCCGCCTCGTACTCGTTAACTATCGTAAAAGTCGGGGATGACACAAGATCATCCGATCCCATCCCCCGCACAAGTCCTCTGGTGAAGCACGTCTTGCCTGCCCCGAGATCGCCGTCAAGTGTGATGACGTCGCCGGGGATCAGAAGCCCTGCAAAGAGTGATGCAAACCTTTCGGTCTGCCCGGGGGATGATGTGCGGAAATCAGATCTCACGTTATGATTTATCCTTGAAGTATTTGTTCTCAAAATTAAAAACAGTCAGAGGTCTGCTGAAGAAGTAACCCTGGAATATATCCGCCCCCATGTCGCGGATCATATTGACCTGATTCTCATTCTCAACGCCCTCAACAACGACCTTCTTCTTCATCGAGTGAACAAGTGTCGTAATGGCTGATATGAACGACTGGTTGAACGTATCAGTCTCCACGTCGTCAACGAATGTCTTGTCTATCTTGATCTCATCCACGGGAAGTTCCTTCAGATAGTTGAAGGACGAATATCCCGTACCGAAGTCGTCCAGGGCAACCCTGACATTCTCGCTTCTGAGCTTGATCAGATTACGCTTGCTCATGGCAAGGTTCTTCATGAGGGATGTCTCCGTGATCTCCACGAGTATATTGGCTGCAGGCAGTTCATACTTGGCCAGCTTCCTGAGGACCTTGTCCGCGAAATCACGCTTGACCAGGTCGTCAGCCGTTACATTGATATGAACGTAGAACGAAGGCGGTGCTCCGTTGTTGATCCACGTTGAGCACTGTGCTATCGCCTGCTCCAATATCCACGTTCCGACTATCTCCATCTGGTCGGTTGATTCAAGGGCACCGACCACCTTCTCGGGGTTCACGATCTCGCCTGCATCCGACACCCACCTCAGCAGAGCCTCCGCACCGTCGAGCTTGCCCGTCTTGGCATCGATGAGCGGCTGATAGTGAAGCTGGAAGCTCTCCATGTTATTACGTATCGACTGAAGGATCTGGTGCTCAAAATCAAGCCTCTCCTTCAGTTCCCTCTTATCGGTAGGCGAATAGATGGCGTACTTGATCGTCTTGTCCTTCTTGACCTTGTGAAGGGCGATCTCGGCATTCACGAGCAGCTCATCTATCGTAGAACCGCTGTACGGATATATCGAAGCAGACAGTCCGAGTGTTACGAAGAACGAACCGAACCCCGTATCTATCGGCTCTGCCGTTATCTCCAGGAGCATGTCGAGATAATCATTGACTGTCCTTCTCGTGGCGTGAGGCCACATGATGACGAATGTATCGACGCCGCTGTGATAGAGCTTTGCTCCTTCGGGGAGATTGGCGTTGAGAATACCGGTAAGACCTATCAGGATCTCATTGCCGGCCGATCTTCCGTAACGGTCGTTGAAGCTGTGGAAGCCGTTGACGTCACACAGTACGATGGCAGCCGACAGCAGATCTTTGTTCCTTATCATCTCCTTGGCGTCCATAAGGAGCTTTGTCCTCATGGGAAGCCCTGTAAGCTCATTAAGCGAGTCGGTCTTCTCAACCGTCTCACGCATCTCGTTCATGGATGTCATGTCGAACATCGTACCTGCACAGAAGCTGTCGTGAGTTCCCTCGTCTATGTACTTCTTGCCCCTTACGGCTATCCACATGACCTTGTCATTCTGATTCCTTATCCTGACTTCGAAAGCAAATCTGTCGAGATTGCCGTCAAACACCTGATTGATCACGGCAACGAACCTGTCCCTGTCAGATGATATGACCTTGGAGGCTATCAGCTCGACACAGTCATCCATGTACTCAAGCTTGGCCTCCTCGAACAGCTCGCGGATATTCTCTGAGAACTTCAGTATCTTCCTCTTAACATCGTACTGGAACGTTATGGCTTCAGTTCCTTCAATGACATTGCGGCGGAACTGCTCTCTCCTTATGAAGTCCGTTATCTCGGTAAATGAACCCGACAGGAATCTCTTGTCCCTCTTCCTCGTCTCAAGCGTGCCCTGATCGTCAGGCGCCACCGAAGCATCAGTATCCGACAGACCGTTGCACTTAAGATATATCTTGCCTCTCGCAGGCGACAATACAGTGATCACGGTATCATTGGGAGGTATGCGTTCATGGATGAATCTCTCGAACAGCTCCTTGAGCTTGTCATACTCCTCCGGGGCCATATATTCGGATATGTGATCCGTGAAATGATCCATCTTCCACGAAGGGAAGGCAAAATCCTTCACGAATTTATCATTGACATATAAGACATCTTCAGCGAAGTCCATCATGAAGAAATACTCATTGAGAGAGCCTGTGAACAGCTGCCTCGCGCATCGCTCCATCTTGCTTGCAGGCTTCTCCGTGATCATTCCCACGACATATTTGTTGCCGTCAACTGTCACAAGCCTCATCAGGGCAGTCACTCTCTCGGTATCATAGGAGGACAGATTGATGTCGAAATCGAACTCCACCGACTCGGTAACACCTATCACGAGGTCCTTGAAGGCTATATCAAAT
>CADBNJ010000120.1 GCA_902795955.1 Oscillospiraceae bacterium | reverse complement strand
TTCCTGTTTCTCTTCGAGAACTTCCTGAGCCTCGATGTATCTGGTAAGAGCTGCTTCCCTTGCCTCCAGTGCCGATGCCAGCTGACCGGCGATGAGCTCGTACTGTTCTCTCTGCTCTGCCGACATCTGGTTGAGCTTGCTCAATTCTCCCTCGAGGTTGGTCTTCTGATCCTTGAGATTGTTAAGTCTCGTACGTGCGCTGCTCGCACGCTGCCTTGCACGGTCACGCTCGCTCCTGGCATTCTCAAGATCTTTCTTTGTTACCTTGTTGTTGAATGTAACAAGACTGTACAGTGCATACTCGCTGTCAGACATCGAATCGGCCATTGCCGCCATCATGCTGCCCGTAACCATGCACAGGGCAACAAGTAATGTTAAGATCGTCTTTGCAATTCTTTTTGTACTCATAATTCACACCTTGATATACTTTCGAACGGAGATCCCGCTCCCTACTGCGCCTATTACCACACCGAAAATAATAACCATAACAAGAAGTGTCCACATCAGACTTCCCACCGGCAATAAAGCGTAGAAGCTCGACGGATCGGTATTACCCATCAGTTTGCTATACAAAGCATCGTAAGCAAAAACGGTAATGCCCCAGGCTATCAGTGCACTTAACAGACCGACGATCGCGCCCTCTGTTACGTAAGGCATCCTGATGAACCCGTTGGTAGCTCCCACAAACTTCATTATCTCTATCTCCGAAGCACGCGAATACACCGATATCCTGACCATGTTGGAGATGATGAACAGTGAAATAATAAATAATACGACAAATGACACCAGCGTGGCGATGTTCACTATCCTCGTTGACTTGGTGAGGAACTTCATGACATTGCTCTCCTGCTCGATCTTGCTGATGCCCTCGTAAAGGCCTATATCACTAATAACACTGTCAGCATCGCCGGGGTTGTTGAGGAGAATGCTGAAAGTGTACGGGATTATCTTGTTGTAGTCTATCTCGTCAAGGAGCGAAGCCCTGTCGCCCAGATTCTCCTTGAAAGAATTGTAATTCTGCTCGGGGGACTTCATCTCCCAGCTCAGGATCCTTCCGTCCGATGCCAGCGCACCTGACACCGCATCCAGCTGCTCCTGCGTGCAGCTGACCGTCATATATACCTCGATCGGGGGCTTCTGACCCAGCTTGCGCATCATCGTGCGCGCATTCGTGGCGAAAATAAAGAACGCACTCATTACTATGAGCATCAAAAGGATGGTCGATATCGAGGCGATCGTCACGAGCGGGTGCCTTATGATACCCACAAATCCTTCCTTTACGGAATTAAAAAACGCTCTGATGCTCACTCATCGTCCTCCTCTTTGTCTCCGAAGATGAATCCGGCATCCTCCTTGGTCTTCGAAGGTATCCTGGTTACCGTAGCTTCCTCCTCAGGCAGATCGTCGAATTCTATGTTCCTGCTCTGCATCGCAAGCTGCTCATCGTCATAATCATCATTGTAATCGCCGTCATCCTTGAAGTTCTTATCGTCTCCGAATGCCAGCCCGACGGGAACATCCACGCCCGCCGCAGCAAGCTGTTCCGCATTAATGGGAGCAGGGCGCACCTCTTCCTCCGAGGTGTAGCCGCTTGCATATTCATCCCTTATGATACGTCCTTCTTCGACTTCGATAACCCTCTTCTTCATGCGGTCGACCATATTGCTGTCGTGCGTGCATACGATTACCGTAGTTCCGCCCCTGTTTATCTCCAGAAGGAGCGCCATTATGCTCTCGCTCGTCTCCGGATCGAGGTTGCCGGTAGGCTCATCGGCAACGATCAGCTTGGGGTTATTAACCATTGCCCTAGCGATGGCAACTCTCTGCTGCTCACCGCCTGACAGTTCCTGCGGATATGTGTGAGCCTTATCCTCAAGTCCCACTACCTTAAGAACGATCCTTACCGTCTGAGCCAGATGCTTCTTGGGGATGCCTATGACTTCCCCTACGAAAGCTATATTCTCCTCAACGGTCTTGGATTCGATCAGCCTGAAATCCTGATATATCATTCCGATGTTACGCCTCAATACGGGTATCAGTGCCCTTGACATATGCGTAATATCGAAGTTGTCGACAGTTACCTTACCCTCGGTGGGATCCTCTTCCCTGGTCAGACACTTGAGCAGGGTGGACTTGCCCGATCCGGACTTGCCGATAACGAAGACAAACTCACCGGTATCCACCTCGAAGTTGATACCCTTGAGAGCTTCAACACCGGATTTGTAAGTCTTCTTAACGTTAATATAATTAATCATCTGTTAACCTTATCTGATCATCCTGTCGTTGCTTGCATCAAGATAATCGATATATGTCCTTACCATTGTCGCCATCTTGAACAGGACGGCATCTTCAAAAAGTCTTAAATCAAGGCCTGTCTTGAGCTTGACTTTCTCCAGTCTGTACACGAGTGTGTTGCGGTGAACGAACAGTTCACGGCTTGTCTCCGAACCGTTGAGATCGTTATCGAAGAACGTCTCGATCGTCATCTTGGTCTCTTCGTCCAGCTGCTTATATGCCTCGTCGGGGAACACCTCCTCGATGAACATCTCACAGAGGCTCCTCGGGAGCTGATAGATAAGCCTTCCGAGACCCAGCTTGTCATATCTTGAGATATGGTTGTCGCTCTCGAAGATCTTGGACACCTTAAGAGCCGTCATGGCGTCGCTGTAGGATTTGCTGATCTCCTGGAAGGTCCTCACGAGAGATCCCACAGCAATATTTGCCTCGCAGCCCTCCGAGCTGAGACATGTGAACAGCGACTGGGATACATTCTCGATGAATTCGTTCCGGGCTTCCTCAGTCTCGTATGCCTCCTGGGCATTGACGATGATGATCGAGGTCGCCTCATCCATGGCGATAACGTTCGCCACTTCCTCGTCGGTATAGAAATTCTGCAGGATCTCAAGCGCGTCGGCACCCTTGTCTGCGGTAGTCCTTACCACCATTACAAGTCTGGGAACCTTGCAGTCGATCTTGAATTCCCTTGCAGTCATGGGGATCTCTTCCCTGATCTCGTTATCGAGCAGGACATTACGTATAAATACTATCTTGTCGGCATCAGTGCCCTTCTCCTTAAGCGCCGTCTTGATCCACTCTGACAGGAGCTGAAGTGATACCTTGGAATCAGGATCGTTGCTCTTGACGTAAACAACATATTTTGCCTGTTCGCCTATCAGGATCTTGTAGTAGATCTTGTCAGCCGTTCCGGCAAACATATCATTTGAAGTCAGGACAGCTCTTACAGAGGAGTCGGTCGTGTCGACCGCATCCTCTTCGGTAGCGGCGATGACCTTGCCCGTAAGATCGATAATACCGGCACTGTATGGCAGTATTTCCTTGGCCTGACGCATCAACTTCTTCAATTCTTCCATAATGTCACCTCAAATTCGAGCAACTTTGCCTAATCGTACCTATAGATAATATAATTTTAATGCAAAAGACGCAAGAAAACGTGTGATTCTTTAATGAAATCGTAAGGAAAAACAAAAAGCACGCCTCAAATTCGTTAACTGTTCAATTGGATTAGCGTCTTTTTATTGATATTATTTTATTATACGAGTTAACAGATTTCTGCTTACTCAAAATAATGCTTATAGGAGGAAAGATATGAAAGAATTCTTATCTCAGCTTCAATCCTGGGGCGCGACGACATTAGGCAAGATCGTGTATGCCGTCCTTCTTGTCGTTCTTGCATTCATCGTCAGTGCTATCGTCCGCAAGCTGGTTGTTAAGCTGGTATCCAAGATCAAGTTGCCCAAAGTCGGCAACAAAAATGCTGCTCCGGCAGCTGACGGCACGGCAGCCCCTGCGCAGGGTGCCGCTCCGGTAAAGGATAAAAGGACGGAGATCGCCGAATATGTCGGTAAATTTGCATATCTCCTTACCTTTATTCTCTTTACTCCCGGAATTTTCTCAGTACTGGGAGTCGAGTCGATAGCCACACCGCTGTCATCTCTCATGACCAGCATCCTGCAGTATATTCCCAACATTATCGCTGCAACGCTGGTATTCATTGTAGGTTCTCTTATTGCAAAGACAGCAAAGGAACTTCTTGTTCCCGTATTCAGGAAGATCAGACTTGACAAGCTTCAGGAGAAAGCAGGTATCAAGGCTCCCGACGAATCCAAATTCTCAGAGACTCTGGCATATATCGTTTATGTGCTTATCATGATCCCTGTCGTCATCATAACATTCCAGGCATTGAACATCTCTGCTATAAGCGGTCCTGCCGTATCCATGCTTGAGAAAATCATGACATACCTCCCTCTGATCGTTACTGCCCTTGTCGTAATCTGGGTCGGTTCAGTGATAGCGAAGTTCACCGGCGAGATCGTCAAGAAGCTTATCGGTTCCTCCGGTGCCGACGAGAAGGTCAAGGGACTTGTCGGTGATAAGGCTCCCTCCTTTGTTCTGTCCAAGACTATAGGCATAATCGTTCAGGTCGTTCTCAACATCCTGTTCATTGTTGAAGGCATGAATATCCTCGGTCTCGCGATATTGAGCAACATCGGCAATAACATTATCGGATATCTTCCCAATGTTCTTGCATCCGTTCTCATTGCGATTGCCGCATCCCTCCTGGGTATTGCAGCTGAGAAGGGCTTGAAGAAGGGCGGCCTCGGAAGCAGCATCATATTTGTCCGTTCGGCTATTTGGGCAGTTGCTGCATTCATGATCCTGAATCAGCTTGGAATTGCTACGAAGATAGTAACAGCCGCATTCATCATCATCCTGGCTGCAATCGCCGTTGCTTTCGCTGTATCCTTCGGAATCGGCGGACGCGAATTCGCTAAGAAGCAGCTCGAGAAGCTGGACAAGAAGATAGACAATAAAGAGTGATCTTATAACAGTTTATCTGTAAACAAAGGCTGTCCCGGAGTGATCCGGGGCAGTTTTTTTTCGGCCGTCATCAGTGTTCTTCACCTGACCGCAACAGCAAACCTGCGGGCTTCGTAGACAGCCCTGAACGTTTGGGCATCAACGCGGTATTCGGCAGGCATGCGCCCACAGTCATTAACGATAAACGAACCGTCATCACATAATCCGACGACACTGAGACAGTGGTTGTTGGTGACTTCGCCTTTGGGATTCTTACTCCAGGGGAAAACCTGCCACTTGGGTGTTTTCCAGCCGCCTGTGGCATATATGAGCACCACGTGTCCGGCCTTGAGTTCCTCCTCAAGCTTCTCCGTCGATGCGCCGGTCAGGTCTTCCACTGTGGCAAACCTGCTCCCCCACTCCGACAGTGGCTTGGGATAGATAGATGTTCTCTTGCCTGTATTCTCGCCGTCTCTTCCAACTCTGGGATTACCCATGTATCCGAGGTAAGGATTCGCTCCCGAAGGCATCGTATCCATGAATTCGTGGATGCTCATGCCGTCAGCATAGCCCAGTCCCTTCAGCGCCATGTAAAGTGACACGCCCTCGCATCCGAGAGGGTATCCGAACAGATCCTGATTGTAATTCGGGATATTGATGTGAACGACTATGGAGCTGTCACCCGAGGGCTTCTTGCCCGATCTCAGCGAACCGTCGGTCTCAAAAAAGCAGAGGTCCTTGCCTATCCACTGAAGCCCGGTGATCATCGAGCCGTCGCTGTTCAGGTAATAGCACTTATTATCTTTGGTAAGCCAGCCTGTCCTCATAGACCCGGTGCTGTCCAGATAGTACCAGCTGCCGTCCTCATATTGCCAGCCCGTCTGCATTACGCCGTACTCATTAAGAAGATACCAATTGTCATCGGTGAACTGCCACCCGGTCTGCATCGCGCCCGAACTGTCCAGGTGGAACCAGTTGCCGTTGACCAGGCACCATCCGGTCTGCATCGCGCCCGAACCGGCGAGATAATACCAGTTGTCATTATACTTGAGCCATCCCGTCTGCATCACGCCCGACTGTTCGTTAAGGTAATACCACTGTCCGTCCACCTCGCGCCATCCCGTCTGGATAAACCCGAAGAGCGGATCACAAAGATACCAGCTCCCGTTCACATTCTTCCACCTGTACTTAGCGAAAGGATTCCAGGACGCCGCATAGATCGCAATACACAGAAGATTAACGGCAATGCCGATAACCGCAAGAAGCACTGCAAGATGTAAAAACTTTCTTCTCATTAATATCTCCGCGCAAATCTAATGCAATTGTGAACTATTTTGTATCATTATGCAAGTTGCTGTAATCTCCGGGCATAAAAACACCCCGGCAGCGCCGGGGTGTCTGTTGATTCAAGTATTACTTCCCGATCAGGAAATGATGCTCTGCTCTGTATCCTTATCGAAGATGTGGATACGGTTAGTATCGATAGCGAGGTCGCAGACCATACCAACCTGTGACTGTGATGTTGTAGGGTCAACTCTACATGTGAGAGGGAGTGAACCGTTAACTGTAACATAGAGATATGTCTCAGCACCAAGCATCTCGACG
>CADBNJ010000119.1 GCA_902795955.1 Oscillospiraceae bacterium | reverse complement strand
TATACCGGAGGAATGCCAGCAACGATGAGAACTCCATTGGTCAAGACTCTCAAGACCGTGAACTTTATGACCGGAAAGGCGCGCTCGGAGGCAGAGATCAAGCGTCACAGGAAGCGTGCCGATCTGGCAGGCCGGATTGCTGCTCCCAAAGTTGATGTTGAACGGAGACGGTTTAAGACCGGCAGGATACGCTGTGAGGAGTTTAAGCCTGTTCTGACGCATGATCCCGGTTATGTGATACTCTACTGCCACGGCGGCGGGTACATCAGCGGCGGGCTCGATTACGCAGGAAATCTCGCCGGCAAACTTGCCCTGGCAACAGGGTTTACGGTCTATTCGTTTGCATACCGGCTGGCCCCGGAGCACCCCTACCCGGCGGCAGCAGATGACGGGAATGCCATGTGGGACTATATTACGGGGAATATTGCTGAGGCGGACCATGTGCTCCTGGCCGGTGATTCTGCCGGCGGAAACATGGTGCTTTGCCTGACCCAGAGACTGATAGCGGAAGGCAGACCGGTGCCGCGTGAACTTATCCTGTTCAGTCCGTGGACAGACATGACCGGAACGGCTGCTTCCTATGAAGCCAACAGCAGCATCGATCCGATCCTGTCAAAGGAGTTTGTGATGAATTCCGCCAAAGCATATATCGGGGAGAAGGATCCGGCTGATCCGGCATTCAGTCCGCTGTTCGGAAGCTTTGAGCACTTTCCGCCGGTCTACATCATGGCCGGAAGGAACGGGATCCTGCTGGATGACAGCATCAGACTCAAAGAGAAGATAGATCAGGCCGGAGGGACGGCAGAACTTGATATTGAAGAGAAAGGATGGCATGTGTATCAGCTGATGCCCGGCTCCATGGCCCGCAATGCTATGAAGAGGCTTGCAGCGCACGTGTCGCAGGAGATATATGGGAAGTGCTAACTGGTACAAGATAGACAATGTGTCGAAGGTCTTTCTGGCCACGGCAGGGAACAGGGACACCCGGTCGTTCCGCCTGAGCTGCACGCTGAAGGAGGATGTTGATCCGGAGCTTCTGCAGCAGGCCGTGACCTCGGCGATCGAGGACCGCCCGCAGGTGCAGGTAAGGATCAGGCGTGGTTTCTTCTGGCATTATATGGAGGATACCGACATCATGCCGGTTGTCAGACAGGAGGACAGCAGGATCTGTCCGCTTCTCTATGTTCCGTCCAAGACAATGCTCCATTACCAGGTGACCTACTTCGGAAAGCGGATCAATCTGGATATGTCCCACGTTCTGGCAGACGGAACAGGTGCCATGGAATTCCTGAACATCATAGTGCTTGATTATCTGAGAAGGAAGTATCCCGGCGGGCTCGAGGACATTACCGTCCACTCCGGTGCCTCCGAGGGAGACCTGAGTCAGGACAGCTACCGCCAGTTCTTCGGGAGCAAGAATCTCTCCCACGGACCGGCGCGCAGGAAAGCATATCATCCTGGTGGACTGAAGCTCCCTTACGATCAGCTGCAGTTCTTTGAGATCTGTATGCCTACATCGCAGATCCTTCCGAGGGCAAAGGAACTGAAGGTCTCACTGACGAGTTATCTGGGGGCGCTGTGGATGCTGGCGATACGTGACGAGATGCCGCCAAGGAAGCGCAATCTCCCGGTGACCATATCCCTGCCCGTCAACCTCCGCAATTACTACCCGTCGAACACGGCACGCAATTTTTTTAACAGTGTTAACGTGACGCATGTCTTTGACGGCGATATCTCCCTGGAAGAGCTTGCACCGGAATTTGACGCGTCTCTTAAGAGCCAGTTGACTGAGGAGAATGTCAAAAAGCAGATGGATAGCTTTGAGACCATGGAGTACGTATTTCCGGTCAGGCTGGTGCCTCTGTTCATTAAGCAGCGGGTCGTGCGTCATTTTACCAATAAGTCTAACAGGAAGGTGACCATGACCTTCTCAAATATGGGGGTACAGAAGCCTCCGAAGCCTCTTGGTGAGCTAATTGAGAATTACAGCGGCTTCTGCAGCACCAACTCCATATTCTCAACTATGTTCGGCTATGGGGACCGTCTGACGCTGGGGGTCTCCTCGGCATATGCGAACACCGGAGTCGTGAAGAATCTCGTGCGGTTCCTCTCCGCGTCCGGAGTGGACATTACCGTATGTGCGACGGAGGTGATCAAATGAGAAGGTGTCCCTATTGCAAGGTCGGGATCGCGGGGGATCCGGTAAAGTGTCCGCTGTGCCAGAGTAAGCTGACGGGGACAGGTGAGGCGCCCTGCTATCCCAAGTTTGAGGCTCAGAAGAAGAGGTCTTTCTTCTATAAACTTCAGCTGCTTATCGTCTGGGGTCTTCTTATTGCAGGGATCGGTCTCGATCTCATGCTCGGAATCCGGCTTCCGGGTTATCCGGATCTGCACTGGAGTCTTATCCTGGCAATGTGGCTGACAGGGCTTGAGTTCGCGGTCATGAGGCAGCTCAGGCCCGGTGCGGGATCTGCAGGCAAGGTGACCATGACTGTCCTTATCATGATCATTATGTGGTGTGTCACAGCATACTTCTTCGGTCTGATGAAGGTAACGGTCGATCTGGTGGTGCCGAGCGCACTGGCGGCGACGATCACGGCGAATTTTGTGCTTGTACTGATAGACAAAAACGGCAATGCGATGGCTTATCTGCTCTCCGGACTGTTCATGGGGCTCGTGCCGAGCATAATATGCTTTATCGTTAGCGAGACTATGCCCATTGCATGGGCTGTATGTCTGATGGTCAGCATCATTCTGTCGGCGGGTGTCGTCATATTCCGCGGGCGGGACGTGGCAGCCGAGTTCCGCAGACGGTTCCATCTGTAGTAATATTACGGGAGATTTAAGGCTATAGCAGATAAACACGGATTGAGAGAGGTGAGATTATGTTAACACATACCGGAACGCAGACGATCGAGACAGACAGACTGATACTCCGCAGGTTTGAATACACGGACATTGATTCAATGCTCCGTAACTGGATCGCGGATGAGCAGACGCAGTGGGATTACGGGGAGCCGTTCTATTCCACTCCCGGGGCAGTGCGTGAGCTGTTCGATACAAAATACATTGTCTCGTATGCCCGGGACGATTATTACCGGTGGGCGGTCATCGAGAAAGAGTCGGGCGAATGTATAGGACAGATCGCATATTTCCTGATGGATACGAAGAATCAGCACGGTGAGATAGAGTATGTCATAGGACCTGCTTATCAGGGCAGGGGATATGCCACGGAGATGACCGGGGCCGTCATTGATTACGGATTTGAGAAGATCGGTCTGCACAGGGTAGAGATAGACTGCAGGACGGCAAATGAAGCGTCGCGCAGGGTTATCGAGAAGTGCGGATTAACGTGTGAAGGTGTTTTCAGGGATTTCTTCTGGCGGAGGGATCATTTCGAGGGGCGGAGGGTGTTCTCGATCCTGAGGCATGAATGGATGGCAAAAAAATGAGGCATCATATGGACAGACCGGTGACAACTTTATATATGCTCATGTCAGCGGACGGGAAGATCAGCACCGGCTCTACGGACGAGATGGACGTGGACCGTGACTTCCCCTTGATCCCCGGTGTCAGGGAAGGACTTCATCAATACTATGAGATAGAGCAGACCACCGATCTGTGGTCTTTCAATACGGGGCGCGTGCAGGCCAAGATGGGGGTCAACGGTAAGGAGATGCCTTCCGGGACACCGGTATCGTTTGTACTGCTTGACAATCATCATCTGACGGAACACGGGGTAAGATATTTCTGTGCACTGTCAAAGCAGGCGGTTATTATCACGTCGAATGCATCGCACCCTGCTTTCGGCGTGGATGCCGGTAACCTACACATAATATATCAGGAACGGCCGTCACTGAGCGATGCGCTCTCACGCCTGCGAAATGAATTCGGATGTGAGCGTCTGACCGTACAATCCGGCGGCACCGTGAACGGATTGTTCCTGAGGGAGAAACTGCTGGACTACGTGGATATCGT
>CADBNJ010000118.1 GCA_902795955.1 Oscillospiraceae bacterium | reverse complement strand
TATACTGCGCAGGCAGAGTAAAGCTCAATGTTGGCAGCGTAGATTGAGCAGTATACTGCGTAGGCAGAGTAGATCTCAATGTTGGCAGCGTACATTGAGCAGTATACTGCGTATGCAGAGTAGAGCTCAATCCTTGCAGCGTAGATTGAGCAGTATACTGCGTATGCCGGCCGATCAGGTAGAACTAGTCGTCCCAGTCACCACCGGCGAAGCCGGTTGCGGTCTTACTCTGTGTATCACTCTATCTAACAGCCACTTACACAGAGCACTAGTCAGAATACCGGACTGACCCCCTGCTTCTCCTGATACAAGCCACTCAAGTAACCCGCCGTCAAGCCCGTTGCGGGCGCCCGGCTGAATTACGGCAAGCAGCTTTGAACTCCCTTAAGGCTTATTCTTCAACTCGACTATATAAGGGATATTGCGGCCTTTCTCGCGGACATCAAGACCATAGCCCA
Source organism: Oscillospiraceae bacterium (assembly GCA_902795955.1). Taxonomy (GTDB): domain Bacteria; phylum Bacillota; class Clostridia; order Saccharofermentanales; family Saccharofermentanaceae; genus Saccharofermentans. Next base: position 1,544 of record CADBNJ010000118.1, on the reverse strand, counting down.
TGAGCCAGCCGTCCGTGATCTCGAAGCCCGTGTACTTGACCGGGACGGGGAGAAGGAGGCGGTCAGGGTTGAAGAGCATCGTTGCGACGCTGATGTCCCTGGGCTTCTTCGTCTCGAGGTTGGAGATAAGATACGCAGTAGTAAGACCTGTTCTGATGACGTCCTCAACGATGATCACGCGGCGTCCGGTTATGTCGATGTCGATATCCTTTGTGATCCTTACGACACCGGTACTGCTCGTAGTATCCGGTATGTTGCCGAATCCGATGAGATCTATGTCTATTGGCAGATCAACGCGCCTTGTCAGGTCTGTAAAAAAATACAGCGCCCCCTTGACGACACCGATCATAACCGGAGGATCTTCCCTGTAATCTTCAGTGATCTGCCTTCCCAGTTCATCAATGCGCTTTGCAATGTCCTGTTCGCTTATCAGTACTCTCTTGATGTTGCCGCTCTCAAAATCCATATGATCCCCTTATATCATCCGAATTGCTTAAGTCTCTCAATAAGTTCCGCGAAGTCTTTCTTATATACGATCCTGATGTTCGTGCCGGGATAGAGCTCCTGAACGCGCCTCATCTTCTTGTTCTTCTTCGTGACGTATTTCTGATCCATGGTAGTCAGTTCAAGATACAGATCGAATTTAGGAAGGTAGAAGTCGGGGGAGAAGGCCATCGTCACGTTGCCTTCAGCATCCCACTCGATCGGGAAGGTCTTGGGTTCATACATCCACTCGATCTTATACATATCAAGGATCCTGGCAAATTCCGCCTCGCTCTCGTTCTTGAACACCGGCGTCTCCGACTGGTGGTCGACCGATTTGTTCTGCAGCGTCTCCATGTGGATCCTGGAACGCAGTTCTCTCTTGGCGGCAAGTGCCAGCACGGAATCAGCCATCTCCTCAACCGAGAGGTGGTCGGAACACAGCGTCAGGTCATACAGTGTCTGGTCGGTGAGATCGGCATTGTAGAGCGTGCTGACAAATCTCTTGTGCTTGCGGTCGGCGAGAGTAAGTATCGTGTCGGCCTCCTCAATTGAGATGTTATCGGCTTTGGCCGTTCTCTGCGCCCGGACGTTATCGCTGGCAATGACTCTCACGCGCACTGCGTCGGTCCCTTCAAGGACAACGGATGCTCCCATGCCGAGGAATACAACATTATGCTTCTCAAAGGCCACTTTCCTGATCTCTTCCGCCAGAAGATCCTTATAGCTTTTGTCTGACTCGAAAGGGCAGTTAAGATAATACTTGGGGCTCTCGGACAGCTTTGCGGGGATATTATCACCCATCCCGCCGAAAATACTCTGAACAAGGTCATCTCTCGTGACTACCACGGTTCCTGTCTTGTCAGCCAGATACCTGGCCAGCTCATCGCCCAGACTGCCGTTCTGTCGGGATATCGTAATGACGGGCATCTAATAAGACCTCCGAGTGATTCTTTACTATATTATACTCCTCTGCTGAAGTGAAAAGTTAATTTCTACTTCGATTTTCCTGTTGATTTTTGTTTTACAAATCAACAAAGACAGATGCTTTTACTACTCAG
>CADBNJ010000117.1 GCA_902795955.1 Oscillospiraceae bacterium | reverse complement strand
TTGATACGCTTGTCGTCTGTGATCTCGACTGTCTTCTTGTCCAGCGGTACATTGAAGTCAACACGTACGATGACTCTCTTGCCGGCAACGTTCAGGTCTTCAACGTTCTTCTTCTCATAAATTGCCATGGGATTCACTCTCCTGATAAATTATTTATATCAGTGCGAATTGCACTTAACGGCAAATATTATACTATTTCCGGCTCTATTATTAAAGGGCAATTATAGGCTTATTCGTGTGAAAGTTCGGCTATCTGCTGTATCAGAAGCACTTTGTCTCCCGGCACAACAAACCTCGTCAGTCCGCCTTTGCTGTCATATATCTCAAAGTGCGAGCCGTAATTACATACCATTCCGCGGAGTTTTGACGTATCAAAGACGAGAGGCGTACTTCCGCTGAAGCTGATCTCACCCTTCCGGACGATCAATGTCCCCTCATCCGTCTTCTCAAAAGTGAACTGATCAGCCTCTTTATACACCTCACACTCCACCGACAGAGCCGTCAGATCATCTTCCTCCACCTTCATCCTCTCCCACTCTGTCCACTTATGGAGATCGGTAACAGCATCATCATACCTGATCGTCCCGTCGGGACGGTATTCGTAGGACGTGCCGCATTTACAGCACGAGATACTGTTGTTCCCGTCCCATTTAAGGGTAAAGCAGCAGCCGCATTTAAGGCATCTGTAGGCAATGTTATTAAGTCCCCGGGCGAGCTTCCTGCTGCCGTACCTGAGTCCTTTGCCCGCTACCCACTCATTCTCGTCATAATCTATCGAATCCTTGATAAGAGCGTCAAGCTCCGGCACGGACAGTGACGAGACCTCATCCTTGCTTATGACACGGACAAATTCCGACGTTATCCCCCCGCGGCGGAGCCTTATGCCCGGGCTCCACCTGGGCATGGTCATGTATGCACCGTGAATGTGCTGTACATAGACGGATGCACCGGCCTTTTTGGCGAGCTTTGCTACGCCGTCATCAAAATCAGAGACGGAATGGCCGTCCACATGGCGCGTAGCCTCAGGATAGATGACGAGGACACCGCCGCGCTTCATGACCTTCATCATGACCTTGACCGCAACGGTGTCAACGGCAAACTGCTTCTTGGGTATAGCGCCTCCGAGCTTGAAGACGTGGCCCCAGAAGTGCTTGCGGAACAGGAACTCACCACAGACAAAATTGACCTTGCGCCCGTGTGTCAGGCGGCTGGTCACCATCGGATCGAGGAACGATTCGTGGTTGGCAATGACGATGATGGGACCGTCATCACCCAGGAACCTCTTATCCGGCTTTACCCTGATCTTCGCCGCCAAAGCGATTATGGGCACCAGAATATTGGAGCCCACAAAGCTGAACCAGAAGGTCGAGGGAACGCACCCTATGTCATACTGTCTCTTCTGTCTGCTCATCTCTCAAAGCATCGCTGACGGTCATAGCAGATGCCGGAGCGTCTTTGTAATCCTTGGGTTCAAGAGCAGGATCGACATCGAACAGCGCCGTGCTTCCCTCATGAACGATGCCGTCCAGGAGCGATTCCGCAAGTCTGTCTTCGATCACCGACTGAACCGCACGGCGCAGAGGTCTCGCACCGAACTGCGGATCGTAGCCTTTCTCGACAAGGAAATCCTTCGCCCTGTCAGTAAGCTTTATTGTTATGTTCTTGTCGGAAAGCCTCTTGGAGACATTGCCGATAAGATTATCAACGATCTTGAGGAGCGAATCATGATTAAGCATGCGGAAGAAGATCAGTTCATCGACACGGTTGATGAACTCCGGAGTAAATGTCTTCTTGAGTTCGTCGATGACAACGCCCTTAGCCTCATCATAGCTCTTGCCGCCGTAGAGGCCGTCGCGGCTAGCCTCATCCTCATCCTTGTCATCGATCGTGCCGAATCCGATGCGCCTGCCTGATGCTGCCGTCAGCATCTTGGCACCGATATTGGATGTCATGATGATTATCGTGTTCTTGAAGTCTACAGTCCTGCCGTGGGAATCTGTCAGACGCCCGTCATCGAGGACCTGGAGCATCGTGTTGAACACGTCGAGGTGAGCCTTCTCTATCTCATCAAAGAGGATAACGGAGTAAGGGTGTGAGCGCACCTTGTCCGTGAGCTGTCCGCCGCCCTCATCGTATCCTACGTATCCCGGAGGCGCACCGATGAGCTTGCTGACGTCGTTCTTCTCCATATACTCAGACATATCGACTCTGATGAGCGCATCCTCCGAACCGAACATTACCTCTGCAAGTGCCTTGGCAAGCTCAGTCTTACCTACGCCGGTCGTACCGAGGAAGATAAACGAACCTGACGGCTTTGACGGGTCCTTGAGGCCGAGACGGCTCCTGCGGATCGCTTTCGCGACGGCCGTAACGGCTTCATCCTGGCCGATGACACGCTTCTTGAGTTCAGATTCGAGGTTCTTGAGCCTCTCGTTGTCCGATTCAGTGAGCTTCGTGACAGGAATGCTCGTCATCTCTGAGAGGATCGAGGATATGTCATCTTCCGTGATCCTGCCAATGTATTTGCCCTTGGCGTCAGATTTGGAGGAACCGTCCCCCTTGCCGAGAGCACCCTTGAGCACGGCAAGCTTATCCTTGAGCTCGTCTTCCCTGGTCTTGAACTTCTGTGCCGCCTCGAAATCCTGCTTCTCCACGGCATCCTTCTTCTTTGCCTCGATCTCTTCGATCTCCTTGCTTACCGTGTCCACTTCATCAGTATCGGTAAGCCTTACCCTTGCTCTTGCGGCGGCCTCGTCGATCAGGTCGATGGCCTTATCCGGCAGGAACTTCTCGGTAATGTACCTGGATGACAGCTTAACTGCAGATTCGATCGCCGAATCCGTTATCTCAATGTGGTGATGCTCCTCGTACTTGGAACGGAGACCCTTGAGGATCGCTATGGTATCCTCCTCGCCCGGCTCGTCGATCTGGACCTTCATGAACCTTCTCTCGAGAGCCGCATCCTTCTCGATGAACTTGCTGTATTCCTTTACGGTGGTGGCGCCGATTATCTGAAGCTCACCCTTTGTCAGCATTGGCTTCATCATATTGGCTGCATCAAGGCTTCCGCCCGTACTCTCACCTGCACCCACGATAGTATGGAGCTCGTCGATGAACAGTATGATATTGGGATCTTCCACAGCCTCTTTGAGCATGTTCTTGATCCTCTCTTCGAAGTCACCCCTGTACTTGGCGCCTGCAACCATGCCTCCGATATCTATGCCATAGATAACCTTATCCTTAAGTATGGCCGGTACTTCGCCCTTGACTATCTTGTACGCAAGACCTTCAGCGATGGCCGTCTTACCGACGCCCGGATCGCCTATCAGGCACGGGTTATTCTTCGTACGGCGCGCCAGTATCTGAATAACGCGGTTGATCTCCTTATCTCTTCCGATGACGGGATCTATCTTGTTCTCCCTTGCAAGAGCCGTCAGATCCTTGCCGAATTCATCAAGTATCTTGTGCTTGCCGCCTTTGCCTGACTTGCGTGATGACGCGGCACGCCCGGCGCCGGACCTGTCTTCCGGAGACATATCATCATCGTATGAGTCATCACCGCCGCGTGTGCTGTTCCTCTGCGCCACATTCCTGAAGAATACTCTCAGCTTCTGGAGCATATCTGATATATTGCCGCCGGCCGCCCTCACGATGGCATTGCCGCCGTCGTCGCTTCCGCGCATCTGGAGAATGTTATAGAGGATATGTTCCGGCATGATCACCCCGCCGTTGCCGATCCTCTGCGAGAAATCCTGTGACTGCACGATCAGCTTTCTGGAATCGATCCTGAGTGTCCTGACCGCATCGTCGCAGAGAGATTCCATGCTCCTGTCCGTCTCAACGGAATCCTCATCAAAATCCTCTATGCCGAGCAGAGCGTTGAGCGCATCCATATCGTCCAGCTCTTCGCTCATGAGTTCCCTGGCATATCCGGGATGTATCACGATCCCGCCAAAGAGCTCCTTCGGTGTGACAAGCCTGCTTCCCCTGATGTCCGCAAGCTGCCTGCTGTTCGCAAGTATCTTTACCGTATCTTCAGTGAACTTTAATCCCATATGAACAATCCTCCTTATTACTTTCTCTTGAGCACCGCCGCGATCCTCGCAGCCGTGTATTTGACATCTGACCTGCTGTTGCCGCCTGCGCTCCCGGGATATATCTGCCACAGAAGCTGCGACGTGACCGTGTTGATCTGAGTCCAGTTGATGTCAACTTCAGTCCTGTCCTCGTATCCGTGATACAGCCTTATCCAACCCAGCAGATCCAGCGCTTCAACCGGATCGACGCTCTTGGAATAGTACAGTATTCCGTATGATCTGTAGAAGCTGTTCTCCAGAAGATCAGTCCTGTTCTTCCTGAGGTTCTCCCTGCAGAGCAGCTCTATCTTGATGATGTCCTGAATGAGCTTGTCGCCCGTCATCAGCACCGTCGCCTCATCGACCCCGAGGGCTGCATTACTCGATATGATGTACACATCACATTTGATCGACTTATCGCCATTGATGAAAGGATAGATATTCCAGTCGTGAGCCTTGACCTTGCGCGTCAGGACTTCAAGCCCTTCTCCCGTCCTTGCTATGCCGGGAATGGCAATGGTAAACAGGAGCTTAAATCCCAGTCCGGTGTTGTACACGCTGCTTCCCAGATAACCGTACCTGTTGCTGAAAGCAATGTCCAGCTTCTGCTCAAGCGCGACAGCCACATTCTCACACCTCTTATAGACACTGTTAGTATATCCCGCAGCCTGCGCCTTGATCTTAATATGGTCATTGTTGTTGAGGATCACTGCCAGATCCCTTGACGGATCCGTCATGACCGCCTTGCCTTCTGAATCCTCAATAAGATCGACATCGCTGATTATCTGGCTGTCAGTCAGGTCATCCAGCGTATTGCCTCCAATGCCTTCCATGGAGATCAGCTCCAGATCCATATCCGCAAGGGCTTCCTTAACCTTGCCGGTGACCTCATCTTTCTCGTTGACATCCATCATTCCGGGGAACTTGTAGCCCTTGAGATTACGCGTTATCACCGCCTTGGATGACAATACGACGTCGAGGTTTCTGCCGTCTTCCTCATACCATTTTGCATTAGCCATTATTGCCGTCCCCCTTACGTGAATTGATCTCGTCACGAAGCCTTGCCGCGAGAGCATAGTCTTCTTTGGCAATTGCCTTCTCCAGAGCGTCCTTGAGCATCTCATCGCTCAGCGTCCCGAAATCAGCCTTTGCTATCCTGTCGGTTATGTCTTTGGATGCAGCTCCGCCCTTTGCCGTCTTAGGCTTTGCCGCCTGTATGTCTTCTTTATCATATTCATATTCGATAGCTTCTCCGGGCTGCCTTCCCATATATTCCTCACTTCCGTAGAGTCTGAGCATCCTTTTGCCGATCTCATTCCCGAAAGCATTGAAGCACGATATGCAACCGAGCTTGCCCGTATTCTCAAACTCCCTCAGAGTCATCCCGCAGTTATTGCAGGTTATCTCGTTGTTGGCGAACTCAAGCTCCTCCATCGCATTCAGAGCCTGCTTAATGCCGTCCATTGAGCTGAAATTCATATTAAAGAACGAGAATCCCATATCCGCAGCACAATCATTGCAGAAATACGATCCGTTTATCCTGGTGAAATTGTTGTTCGGGATCTGCCTCCCGCATCTTGAACATCTCATTGGTTATACCTCACTTCCCATTACGTTATCATCAGCGCGAGTATCGCGTTCTTCATGATGTCTGCTCTTACTACCGATCTTATATCAGGTTCGGCCTTGGCAAGCGCCCTGTCCGATACGGCCGACATGATCAGCGTCGCTTCCTTCGAAGTAATGACGCCGCACGATACGGCACTCGCCAGAAGATTCTTTGCCTGCTGCTGCGTCATGTCATTCCCGACCGAATCCATCATCTTGTGAAGGTAGTCCTCGCCGGTCATGTAATGCGCCCTTGTTATAGTTATCTGTCCGCCGCCGCCGCGCCTGCTCTCAACGATATATCCGTTGCCGCTGGAGAACCTGGTTGACAGCACATATGTCACCTGCGACGGAACGCAGTTGGCTTTCTCCGCCAGCTGACTCCTGTTGATCGTGCAGGAACCGTTATTCTCGTCAACGAGCTGCTTGATCATCTCCTCAATGACATCGACCAACCGTGCCACGTTAACCTCCTCCTTTTGACTTTGACTTTCTTTGATGTTTATATTGTAACGCAGCCTGTACTAAAGTCAATAGCGATTTTGACTTTTTTTGACATTTAAGTATGTCCCGGTCTGTAATCCGGCTTTGGCTGGTCATTTGACCGGTAAATCCGGCTAATCTGACCAGATCTGGTCTATCGGGGTTATTCTGCCGGTCATTTGACCAGGCATTTTTGCCATCATCATCAATTCTTTATCCTCGCCGGCGCTTGTCAGGGAAGATTATATCGTCCAGACCTGCCATCACGGCGAGTTTAACCTGTGTCTCAAACTGCCTGACATAAAACGAACCCGAATCGGCTATATCAACAAAAATGACATCCTTGCTTATCATCAGCCCGTTTTTTATATACTCGCTTTGGCGGTTAAGAGACTTATTAGCATATTTAATATTATCTACCGCACCGTTGATCTCGACACCGATACAGCGTTCCTGTTCGGGAACAAGGAAGGTGATGTCCGGATAGAGCATATAATACGGATCACTGCCCACAGCGATCTCAACCTTGAATTCATACCCTAACTTCTCGATTATCTGGCATCCTATCAGTTCATTCTTGGACCGGAGGATCCTCCCCTTATATTCTATCGGACGCTCGGCCTGCGCAGGATTTGCGCATTCAGCTGCCGCATTGAAAAAATCAGCCGTAAACATGGACGGATCCCTCCTGACCAGAGGGAAGTCGATCTTACGCGGCGGGAACCGGTAAGTGCTGTTCCAAACGGTCATCAGTTCGTCGAGCTTATCTTTGCATTTCCTGTATTCCCTGACTAGATCTGCCCACTTCTGTCCTTTCTCCGAAGTAAGCCTGTAACGGAATCTCTTTCTTTTCTCACCGGGCTGTTCACCGGGGACATGCGTTACATAAACAATAGCAGCATCCTTATCCCTGCCGAAATACCCCTGAGGCAGCTTCATCAGGCGGTCTTGATAATAGCTTATCAGCAACTCCAGTTCTCTATAATCGTTCATATATAGATTATAGGTTCCGCAAGCTTAAAAATGTGTTCCAAAATAATACGAATTAATACGAATTAATACGGATTGATACGGATCGATACGAATCGATACGGAAAAAATACGAATCACCGGCAAAGGGCATTGTCCGTTACGGCATGCTCTTCTTCCTGAAGTACTTATCCACTGTCTTGCGCACGGCATCACTTCCGTCGGCCTTGAGCAGTTCGCCGATAAACATCCTGATGGTGACCTC
>CADBNJ010000116.1 GCA_902795955.1 Oscillospiraceae bacterium | reverse complement strand
GATAGAAGAGGTGAATTTTATGTCAACAAAGGTAGATGTTTTCTCAGGATTTTTGGGAGCCGGCAAGACCACTCTCATCAAGAAGCTCATTGCAGACGGTTACAACAACCAGAAGATAGTCCTTATCGAGAACGAGTTCGGTGATATAGGTATCGACGGAGGCTTCCTCAAGGAGGCAGGCATCGAGATCACGGAGATGAATTCGGGCTGTATCTGCTGTTCACTCGTAGGTGACTTCGGTACGGCACTCAAGGAAGTTATCGATACGTACCATCCCGACAGGATCCTCATCGAGCCCTCAGGCGTCGGCAAGCTCTCAGATGTCGTTGCGGCGATCGAGCGCGTCGAGGGATGCGAAGTATGCGGAACCGTCACGGTCATCGATGCATCCAAGTGCAAGATCTATCTGAAGAATTTTGCAGAATTCTATGAGAACCAGATCAAGTACGCCGGTACGATAATCCTGTCAAGGACCGGCAATATCGCTCAGGACAAGCTCGATAAGGCAGTCGAACTGATCCGCGGCGTTAACGATCACTCACAGATCATTACCACACCCTGGGAGCAGCTGTCAGGTGCACAGATAATCAGCGCCATCGAATCGCCCGTATCGGCGGAAGATATGGCTGCCGCACTCCTTGAGGCAGAAGAGCACGAGCACCATCACCACCATCATGACCACGATCACGAGCATGAGGAGCATGATCACGAGCATGAGCACGAGCACGAGCACGAAGAGCACGATCATGAGGAGCATGAGCACCACCATGATCACGGTGAAGGCTGCACCTGCGGATGCCACGATCATGACCATCATCACCATCACGCCGACGAGGTCTTCGACAGCGTAGGCTTCGAGACTTCCAGGAAGTATACCAAGGCTCAGATAGAAGAGGCACTCGGCAAGCTTGATGACAATGTTGCATACGGTCAGATCCTCAGAGCAAAGGGTATTGTTCAGGGCGAGGACGGCAAGTGGCTGCATTTCGATTATGTACCCGGCGAATCTGAAGTCAGGGAAGGCACATCAGACGTTACCGGCAAGCTGTGCGTCATCGGTGCTGAAGTCAACAAGGATAACGTAAAAGCTTTGTTTGGAATCTGAAGGCGGAGTATATGAGCAGGAACGGACTTAAGATCATCATCGTGGGTGCAGGCAAGATCGCGCGCACCATCGTTGCCCAGCTTGTTGATGAAGGACATGACCTGACCATCGTCGATGTATCTTCCCAGGTCGTCGACGAATTCACACAGGCATACGACTGCATGGGCGTGGTCGGCAACGGTGCCACATATGCGACACTCAAGGAAGCCGGCATCGCTGCCGCTGATCTCTTCATTGCCGTCACCCAGTCAGATGAGCTTAATCTGCTCTGCTGCACGATTGCAAAGCAGTTCGGTGATGCAGCTACGATAGCACGTGTAAGGAACCCTGAGTATAACCGCGAGGTAGGTTATCTGAGAGACAAGCTCGGTCTTGCAATGATAATCAATCCGGAGCTGGAAGCAGCCAAGGAGATCGCAAGAATACTCTTCCTCCCTACCGCCATCGAGATCAACTCCTTTGCTCACGGACATGCCGAGCTTATCAAGATCAGACTGCCGGAGAACAATATGCTTGACGGCAAATCGATAGCTTATCTCGGACAGCACATCACGAACGAGATCCTCATCTGCGGCGTTGAACGCAACGGTGATCTTGTGATCCCGCACGGTGATTTTATTCTGCAGGGAGGTGACATCATCTCATTTGCCGCCACGCGCAAGTCATGCCTGTCTTTCCTGAAGCTCATCGGATTCAATACAAAGGGCGTCAGAGACACCATGATCATCGGCGGAGGCATTGCCTGCTACTATCTGGCCGATCAGCTAATAAGATCAGGCATCGACGTCAAGATAATCGAGAGTGACTCCAACAGATGTGAGGAACTGTCGATAATGCTCCCCAAGGCGACAATAATCAATGCCGACGCTACCGACAGGGACCTTCTCCTCGAGGCAGGTATTCATAATGCGCAGTCTTTCGTGCCGCTTACCGGTATCGACGAAGAGAATATGGTGCTGTCGCTTTTTGCTAAGGAAGTATCCCATGCAAAGCTCGTTACAAAGATAACAAGGATCACCTTCACGGAAGTCATCAACAGGCTGGATCTGGGCAGTATCGTCTACCCCAAGTACATTACGGGAGAGTCCATCCTCACATATGTAAGAGCAAAGCAGAGCGCCATAGGAAGCAGCAACATAGAGACGCTTTATCAGGTTTTCGATTCGCGCGCTGAAGCGATCGAGTTCAGGATCAATTCAGGTTCTGCGGTAATCGGCAAGCCTCTTAAGGACCTCAGGCTCAAGAAGGATGTTCTCATCGGCTTTATCAATCACAAGGATACGATCATAATCCCTTCGGGCAACGATGTGATCGACGAAGGTGATACCATAATGATCGTTACGACTCATCACGGTTTCACGGAAATCGAGGATATTCTTCAATGAATATATCCATGATCAGATACATATTAGGCAAAGTCACGATGATCGTCGGACTCATTATGCTGATTCCCTGTATCTGCTCGCTCTGGTACATGGAGAGCGAAGGCATCAGTTACATCATTACTTCTGCCGTACTCATCCTGACCGGATTCCTCGTGGCTTTCAAGAAGCCGCGTGACACCACGATCTACCTCAAGGAAGGACTTGTCGCCACATCGCTGTCGTGGATACTTATGAGTATCGGCGGCGCTATCCCGATGTTCCTGACCGGAGAGATCCCCGACTTCATCAGCGCATTGTTCGAGTCCGTATCGGGATTTACCACGACCGGTGCGAGCGTTCTGAGTGACGTGGAGGCTGTCTCACATACAACATTGCTGTGGCGTTCAACGACACACCTCATCGGCGGTATGGGAGTCCTCGTATTCCTCCTCGCCGTCATCCCCACAAAGGGCGGCTCACAGGTGAACCTCATGAAAGCGGAGTCCCCCGGACCCACGGTAGGCAAGCTCGTTCCCAAGCTCAGACAGACTGCCAAGATACTCTACCTCATCTATATCGGTCTGGTCGTACTGGAGTTCCTGTTCCTCCTGGCAGGCGGATATACACCCTTCGAATCCATCAACACGGCATTCGCTACGGCAGGTACCGGAGGATTCGGGATCTACAACAACAGCATAGGCGGATTCACTCTGTACGGCAAATGGGTCGTCGCCATCTTCATGCTCCTGTTCGGCGTTAACTTCAACTTCTATTACTTGATAATAATACGCCGGTTCAGGAAGGGATTCGAGATGAGCGAGGTCAAGACATATATCGCGATAATACTCGTATCAACTGCGATAATCGCAATAAATATCTACCATATGTGTGAGTCCTTCTGCATGACCATAACCGATTCGTTCTTCCAGGTCCTCACGGTCATTACGACCACCGGATTCTCGACGACAAACTTCGATCTGTGGCCTGCAACCTCCAAGCTCATACTGTTCCTCCTCATGTTCTGCGGAGCGTGCGCAGGATCTACAGGCGGCGGTATCAAGGTATCGAGGTTCATAATAATCTTCAAGACGCTCAAGAAGGAGATGAACTCACTGCTTCATCCTCATAATATCAAGAAGATACAGTCTGACGGCAAGGCGGTCGATCATGATACGGTCAGAAGCGTAAATGTCTACTTCGTTGCTTTCACTGTTATATTCGTGATATCGGCCCTTATCGTATCCTTCGAGTGTGAAGACCTCGTTACTACATTGTCATCAGTTGCAGCAACCATCAACAACATAGGTCCCGGCTTCAACCTCGTCGGACCCACATGCAACTTCGGCTGGTTCTCATCGCTGTCCAAGCTCGTATTCATATTCGATATGCTTGCCGGACGCCTCGAGATATTCCCTCTCCTCATACTGTTCCACCCGATGCTGTACAAGAACATCTACGCATCGGCAAAGAACGACTTAATAGAGACTAAAAGATCCAGGTAAGATCGTCTATATCACGGAATTCCGCAACGGGTTCCGCCAGGACTGCCGATATTGATACAAATCCTTCTTCGCACGCATCATAATCAGAATCCTCCCGGCGCGCCGCTTCGGCATGCATACCCCAGAATACGCTTGTAAAATCATTCTTGTTCACGCCGTTGAGAGTCAGCTTGGCCGAACCGTCATGCTTCATGAAGCAGCAGTTGGTCAGCCTGACACCTCTGAACTCCTTAAAGTCGAAAGCATTCACATTCACGAACACACCCGGCTTATCTCCCACAGCCGCAGGATTGATCGACGGTCTCGCCAGAGTCATCAGATTGGTAAGATTATCGGCCACAAAGTCAGCGAGCGGTTCGAAATCCCAGCTGTCCTTATCCTTCCAGTTCATATCCGGTGATATATTGAGACTCACCGCAATCGCGGGAACTCCCATCAAAGTCGCCTCAGTAGCTGCGCTGCATGTTCCGGAATACAGAATATCCGTACCGAGATTCGGTCCGTGGTTGATGCCCGATATCACCAGATCGACCGGCTCATTAATGATGTCAGTCTTGAGCCCTGCTATGACACAGTCGACCGGACTGCCTGAGCATGTAAACCTCTTATCCCCCATCTTCCTGTACTGGAGAGGAGTTGCAACATTGACGGACATACCGCTTCCCGATCTGTTGCCTTCGGGCGCAACTATAAAGACATTATGATCAGCAGCAAGCTTCCCTGCGATCGCCTCGATCCCCCATGCGCCGTATCCGTCATCATTTGTGATCAGTATATTCATATAACCTTACACCACCTGCAGTAAATAAAACTTAAGATAATCCGTCTCTTCTACCGACATTGCCACCGGATGATCCGGTGATGCCCTTCTCTCCTCGATCAGCTTGAGACTGACGCCGGCATCGCGTGCCGCATCCAGGAGCATCTTCTTAAAATCCTCATTGCGCATGAAATGCGAGCAGGAGCATGTGGCAAGATAGCCGCCTCTCGGAAGCATCTTCATCGCCCTGTAATTGATCTCCTTATACCCTCTCCTGGCACTGTCTGCCGTAGCCCGGCTCTTCGTAAATGCCGGCGGATCCAGTATTACGAGATCATACTTGTATTCCGAATGCTCTGCGAGCCGGGGAAGCAGATCAAATACATCATCACAGATAAAATCCATCCTGTCTGCCAGGGAGTTGATCCCGGCATTATGTCTTGCCATATCGACTGCCGTCTGTGACACATCCACACACGTAACATGCTTGGCTCCGCCCATTGCCGCATTGAGTCCGAATGATCCCGTGTGAGTAAAGCAGTCGAGCACCGTCTTGCCGCGGCTGATCTTCGCCACCTGAAGCCTGTTATATTTCTGATCGAGGAAGAATCCGGTCTTCTGTCCGTTCTCCACATCGACAGTATAAACTATCCCGTTCTCTCTTATGGCCGCCGTAGGATCATCGCTCTTCCTGCCCTCATACCAGCCTTTGTACTGAGCAAGACCTTCCTTGATCCTTAACGCACTCTCATTACGTTCATAGATCCCCCTGACGGTGACGCCGTCCTCTGCCAGACAATCGATCAGAGCAGCGTAGATAGTATCCTTCACCTGTTCCGTTCCGTAGGACAGGACCTCAGATGACAACAGATCATCGTACCTGTCCACCGTAAGTCCCGGTATACCGTCTGACTCCCCGTGTATGAGCCTGCAGCATCCGTAATCATCCCCCATTACGGTCTTCCTGTAATCGAGCGCATATCTTACTCTTCTTCTCCAGAACGGCTCACCGAAAGTCTCATTCGCATTATTGCTTAATATCCTGATCCTAATCTTGCTGGATGTGCTCAGGAACCCCGAACCAAGGTACTTGCCGCCTTCCGTGACCACATCGACTACCGAACCGTTGGGAATGTCTGTGTCACCTTCCCTGATCTCAGTATCATATACCCACGGATGACCGCGTCTTACAGCGTTCTCCGCCTTCTTAGAGATTACAAATCTGCCAAATTCCCGTTCAGTCTTCATACGATACCGGCTTCCTTATCTGCCACTGCTCTTATTATCAGCTCTGCCACCTTATTACGGTTCATCCTGCCCTGCTCCACTCTCACGTCGCAGTATTTGTAGTATAGAGGTTCCCGTGCCATATACAGGTCAAGTAT
Source organism: Oscillospiraceae bacterium (assembly GCA_902795955.1). Lineage (GTDB taxonomy): Bacteria > Bacillota > Clostridia > Saccharofermentanales > Saccharofermentanaceae > Saccharofermentans. The sequence continues at coordinate 7,261 of CADBNJ010000116.1, read as the reverse complement.
AGCCTGCTCCCTGTCCTCCCCGGCCACAAGCACGATCCCTCTTGATTCGAAGTTCCACAGTCTCTTCTTCAGGCTGGGAAGATCGCAGTCGATAAATACGACCGTCCCTCTCTTCCTGAGGTTCTCCATGGCAGCCGGATACAGTACGGCACTTCCGCCGGTAGCCACAACGACAGGTGAATCACCCGGATCATACTCTGTCAGGAATCTCTCTTCCTCCTGCGCGAAAAGATCGGTTCCGTACTCATCGATATACCCCTGCAAAGTCATCCCGAGTCTCTGCTTCAGAAGCTCATCTGTATCAACAAATCCTGTTCCGCAGCGCTCCGCGACAGCCCTCCCTATCGTTGACTTCCCGGATCCGGGCATACCGATAAGGATAACCGGTCTCTTGAGATTGATAATATCCTTCTTCTCTTCATGCTTCATGGTGATAGTATAGCATGACTACACCGCGATATACCACATTCTCTCAAGTTCCGAACAATCCCTGCCGTACCCGGATGGATTACCGTTCCGCCTGCCGCTAAGATGAACACCTGACCTCAGATACTGCCATATATCATCGTATATGATGTCAGGCTCGCTCTGCGAATGCATCTGCATGTAACGCACGTCGACAATGTCGTTGGATTCATCATTCCTGTACAGGACCATGTGATGTCTCCTGTCATAGATCAGAAGATTGCCATAATCGGTCTTCCTCAATATATCAGTCTTCATCACCGGAAGGATTATGTTCCTGGGATTGATCACTCCTGCCATTATGTCCCTGCACGGGGACGGCTCAAACTCCATGAAATATGTCTGTTCCTCCCTGTAGAGATCAAGGATCGCCATATGTATCCTGTATATCGCCTGATCGTCATAATCGTCTGCAACACAGGCACCGAACCTCATCGCCTTTGCAATGAGTCTTATCAGAGCGATCTCGCGTTCAGGCATCGCCGTAAGGAATCCGTCGACGATCATCTGACTCACCTGAATGCATGCCCTGTCACTTATGAACCTGTGCATCTTGGCGGCTATCCCGTAATCAGTCCTGACAAAGAAGTAATCCGGCTGACAGTTCAATCCGTCAGATACGACTATCCGTTCGGGGATCACCCTCAGTGTTATGCACTTCACCGCAACGCATAAAAAACCTTCATATGTCCCGTCATATGCGAATCTTCTGTAAGTTCCGTTCATGGTGATCATCTCCCTTCACTGTTGATCGTGAGGGTATTCTATCACCCGAACAAGCGTTTGTAAATATCGAATAAGGGATATTATTAGTACATATTCCCTGAATTTAAAAGAGACCGCCGCAACGGACGGTCTCTGTTATCTGACTTAATACTGTTCAGCCGGTAATATCAGGGCTTGGGGTAGCCGATGGCACTGAGAACAGCATCTACCCTGTCGCGGTCCTTGTCCTGGCTGCCGGTGGTTGCAACAGTGATGTATGTGTTCTCTTTGAGGTATATGCCGCCGTAGACGCTGGCATTATCAGCCTCTCCGTCGATGAGGATATACCCGGTTGCCGAATCCTCATCGAAGCTCTCCTTGTGGCTTCCTTCAAAATCCTCGTCCTCAATGACATCTAAGAATTCGTCATACTGCTTCTCAAAGAATTCCACGGCATCATCCTCATCCTTGAATTCGTAGTATTTGAATGTTGTACTTGTACCTTTGGTACCTTCGATATAGCGCTTCATTTCATAGCCGTTTCTCTTTTTGTTCTTGCCTGTCCTGCAGTCATCCTCCTTGAGGCCGACTTCTTCTTCAAGGGCAGCCGCAAAATCATCATATTCTATGAGATTGAAGCTCGTACATCCTGCAACAGACATCAGCATCGAACCGATGAGTGCAGCTGACAACATTCCTTTAACAAAATTCTTCATGATAATACCTTCCTTTTTTTAATCTGTCACCGTAAGATCAGGGCTTGGGATAGCCGATGGCATCAAGCACGCCTGCGACCCTGTCAATATCCTTGTCTTCACCACTCATTGCCATGGCAGTAACGATCGTATTCTCCTTAAGAAAGATGCCTCCGTATATCGAACGCCCGGTGTCTTCATTCTCGCCGTCTATGAGGATGTATCCCGTTGCAGCCTTCTCGTCGAAGCTCTCCTTATGGCTCCCGTCAAAAACGTCATCATCGATGGAATCAACATATTGGTCATATTCCTTCTCGAACATCTCTACGGCATCATCCTCATCATCAAGCTCATAGAAAGCGAACATGCACTGGCCTTTATGTCCTTCGATATAGCGCTTCATCTCGTAGCCCTCATGACGCCTGTTCTTGCCCTTGGTGCAGGCATCCTCCTTGAGGTTCGCCTCTTCCTCGAGTGCATCTACAAAATCACCGTACTCGATGACGCCAAAGCTCACACAACCGGTAGCAGACATCATCATTGCACCGATGAGAGCAACAGATGTAAGGCACTTAACTAATCTCTTCATAAACCATACCTTCCTTTACATGCATTATCATCTATGGAATAATACACCATGTAATCATTATTACATTTTTCGTTATATTTACAAGGGGTAAGATGACATGATGAGAACTATAGATACTCCAAGCAGATGGAGACCATGGCAGGGCGTTATTCTGCAGGCAGCGGCACTTGTGATGCTGCTTACTGCGGGACGTTACCTGCAGATGTATCTGGGCTTTACCGGGCTGATATTCTCAGAACTTCTGTTCCTTATTCTGGCTGTGGTTTACACGCTCGTAAGGAGGACGCCGCTTAAGGAAGTATTCCCGGTGAGAAGGATCGCTTTTCGCGATTTCTGGGGAACGATATTCCTGTGGATGGGTTCGATAATGTTCGGCTTCATCAGCATATATCTTGCCGCATTCCTGCTTCCAGATACATTCACGAAGATCGTGGGAGGGCTCAATTCGGCATTGTCGGGAGGCAGTCCGCTGGTTACTTTCGTGACGGTTGCGATCCTTGCCCCCATATGCGAGGAAGCGATCGAGAGAGGCGCCGTTCTGTCACACTTCAGACCGCTCAAGAAGGACTGGATGATCATGCTCATCATCGGGGTATTCTTCGGCATCATGCATACTGATCCGATAAGGTTCATGAACACAACGATAATGGGAGCTTCATGCGCCTATCTGATGATAAAGAAGGACAACATACTTCTTCCCGTCCTGCTTCATTTCACCAATAATTCGATAAGCAGTCTGATATCCCTGCTGGGCAAGAGTGCGGTCAGCACCGAAGCAACGAACGAATCACTTAAGATCCTTACATCAGGCAGCAACACACTGCTCATGGCACTGGGATCCGCCATGATCATGTTCTCTCTCGCACCGGTATTCATGGCACTCGGCGTACATCTTCTGATGCCCAAGCTTGCCAAGGATGCACCGGCGGATGAGAAGAAGCTGAGGAACAGGAAGATACAGCGCCTCTATATCATAGGAACATGCGGCTTCGGAGCCTTGCTCATCGGCGGATTTGCGGTCATGCTGTTCAGCTCTGCAGGCGCCGGACCTCTCGTGCAGGGGCTCTCATAAACTCCTGATAAAATCACATGCGGCAAGAGCTGCAACGGCACCGTCTGAAGCAGCGGTCGTGAGCTGTCTTACAGTCTTGGTGCGTCCGTCTCCGGCAACAAAGATGCCCTCTGCACTCGTCTTGCAGTCTTCACCTGCGATAATGTATCCGTTCTCCTGATCGACCACCGTCTTGAACGGTTCGGCAGCCGGGATCTGACCGATCGCGATAAAGAGCGCATCCACATCGATCATCTGTTCCCTGCCGTCGGCCATGTCCGTAACGGATATTGCCGTCAGCTTGTCGGTGCCCTTAAGACCGGTTACGATCTTGGGAGTTACTATCTCTATCTTGTCGCTGGCTTTGGCCATGTCCACGAGCTTCTGCTCGGCACGGAACTGATTGCGCCTGTGTATCAGGTATACCTTGCTTGCAAGTCCTGCAAGGTAGAGCGCATCCTCAACGGCAGTGTTGCCGCCTCCGAACACAGCCACTTCCTTACCCTTGAAGAAAGCGCCATCGCATGTTGCGCAGTATGATACGCCGTGACCGGTAAGGCGCTCTTCATCCTCTATCCCGATATGTCTGTTGGATGCGCCCGTTGCAATTATCACGGCCTTTGCCGGCTCGGACGAGAACTCGCTCCTTACGGTGAATCCGGACTTCGCATCGCCCTGGATCGCCACAACCGGCTCCATCCTGAACTCAGCGCCCAGCTCGGATGCCTGCTCATACAGCCCCATCGCGAAATCAAATCCCGATATCTTCTTGATCGCGGGATAATTCTCGACTTCCGGCGTGTTTACTATCTGTCCGCCGAACATATTGGCTTCGTACACGACTGTGCTCATTCCTGCTCTTCTCGCATAAACCGCTGCGGACATTCCCGCGGGACCTGCTCCGATTATAACTATGTCTGCCATTACTGTTCTCCCACCATTTCCATCAATTTGTCATACGCCTCAGGCGCCACCTTCTTCAAAGAGATTACCCTGCCTTCAGGATTGATAAAGCAATGCTTGCTCTTACCGGTACATCTCAGCTGTCCCGTCGCCTTGTCGGTGATCTCGTACTTGAGGCTCAGTCTCACGCCGGAATACTCAACCAGACTGACCTTGATCACCACCACATCCTGAAAATAACTCATGTTCTTGTAGTTTGCCTCAACAGCCAACACAGGGCTTATTATCCCCTTCTTCTCAGACTCCTTGTAGCCCATGCCTATCACATCGAAGAAATGGATCCTTGCCTCTTCGAACCACCTGATATAGTTCGAGTGATGCGCGATCCCCATCTGGTCCGTCTCATAATACTGCACTGTGTGCTCGTAGCAAACTTCTTTCATCAGTTATCACCCCGTGATGATCTTAACTGTATTCTCAAGGATTCCGTCGCCCGCATCATCGGCATTGCCGCCGTCGATCTTCGCCGTCTCTGCCGTATCGAGCGGAAGGCGGTCAAGAATGCTTATTCCGGCCTTGTCAGCCGCTTCGGCAAGTGCCTTGTCATCTCCGAAGAGTGATATCTTCTCATCGCAGTGAGGACACTTGATGTAGCTCATGTTCTCCACGAGACCGAGTATGTTCACATTCATCATCTGCGCCATGTTCCTGGCCTTGCTGACGATCATCGACACAAGATCCTGCGGCGTTGATACAAGTACTATGCCGTCGAGGGGGATCGACTGGAATACCGTGAGCGGTACATCGCCCGTGCCCGGAGGCATATCTATGAGGAGCACGTCGAGCATGCCCCAATCAACATCTGTCCAGAACTGCTGGATGACACCGGAAATGACCGGGCCTCTCCAGATGACGGGCGCCTCCTCATCCTTGAGAAGAAGATTGAGGCTTACAACCTTGATGCCGTTCTTCGTCTCGGCCGGAAGCATTACGTTGTCCTCCGTTGCCCTCAGCATTCCCTTCAGCCCGAAAGCCTTGGGGATCGACGGTCCCGTAACATCAGCATCCATGATGCCGACCTTAAGTCCCTGTCTCGCGAGCTTGGCAGCAAGTGCCGACGTCACGTAAGACTTGCCGACCCCGCCCTTGCCGCTGGCGATGCCTATTACCTTCCTGATATTCTCATTGACTTTTTTGTTAAGTGAAGGACATGAGTCCTGAGAAGTACATCCGTTCTTGGACGGACAAGAATCACATGCTGATGACATAGAAAACCTCCTGATAATTACCTCAATATAATATCACAGTCTGACAGCTAAATCACAGCTAAGGCTTTTTGCCTCTAAAATGCCCGATAAAATACCATGTAAAGATGTCTTTACATGCCCGTATTTACTGAATGTAAAGCACCTTTGACAGACAGGGCGGCCCGGGGATGTCATAATCCATACCGTAAGCCGCAGCATTGCGGCGCATCAATAAAATAGTCACGGAGGACAATAACATGTTAAGAGAATTAGGCATAAGCGGCGGGACACTCATCATGGGATTGGTAACAGGGTATTTCGTAATAAAGTGGGCAGTCAAGGCAGCGATAATCGAAGCACATTACAGCATCACCGGCGAGAAGAGCGAAGAAGAGAGAATGATCGAGGAAGCCATGGAGAATGACGAGAAAGTCCGCAGGGCGGCAAAGGAAGCAAAGGCCGCATGGACGGCAAAAGAGGCCGATTAAAATACCGCAGGTTTGCAATACGGTTGGTTTTGGTGTTAAATTGACTTGTCATCCGGCAAGTCAGCAACATCGGGGGAACCATGGAGATAGGCAATCGAATCAAGGAGCTTCGCGCAGCCAAAGGCTGGAATCAGGATATTCTGGCAGAGAAGACATATGTGTCGCGCCAGACTGTCAGTTCCTGGGAGAACAACAGAAGCTATCCGGACATCAAAAGCCTTCTTCTCATGAGCGAACTGTTCGGCGTTACCCTCGATGACCTTGTAAAGGGAGATGTTGACGTGATGAAGAGAGAAGTAACAAGCGAATCCATTCGCGAATTCAAAAGAATATCAAATATATACGGAGCCGGATTCATTATCGGGATACTCATCCCCTACCCGCTCGCCCGGTTCTTCGGAATTTGGGGGATCGTAGCCTACGTGCTCTATATGACCGCCCTGCTGATCCTGGCCTGGCGCGTCGAAATGCTCAAGAAGAAGAATGACATTCAAACATATAAGGAGATCATTGCATTTACCGAAGGCAAAGACCTCGGCAAGGACGAGAAAACGGCAGAGGTCGCCAAGCGCCCTTATCAGAAGGTCCTTCTCGCTATAGGCGCCGGCGCGATCACCTTGTGTGTTTTTATCATAATGTATCTTATAATCGGGTGAGGGGTACCACGTGATCACTCACATCCGGCATATGCGTTTCCGAAGAAAACCCTCATTCCTTCCGAAACATGATACCAGGCCGATCCGGTCACCCGTCGGATGGACGTCTTACCACCTCAACTGACACGATTATAAATTACACTGAACAAAAAGACCTGCAGCACTGAGCGGATTTCAGTGTAGCAGGTCAAATTGTTCAGTGTATTCATCTGTCATCCAAAGTAACCGGTCACTAAACCATCCCGGTCACCCTCTCGCTTATGCCTTCTTGACCAGCAGTGACTTGCCTGTCATCTCCTTGGGCTGAGGCAGATCCATGATCTCCAGCAATGTCGGGGCGATATCGCAGAGACGTCCGCCCTCACGGAGTGTGTATGATGGATCGTAGTTGTAGAGGATGAACGGAACAGGGTTTGTTGTATGAGCTGTGTGAGGCTCGCCTGTCTCGTAGTTGATCATCTG